>PLKY01000265.1 GCA_003140785.1 Acidobacteriaceae bacterium
GGTCACACCATAATGACTACTCGAGAATTGGGATTTTGTACGGATTGGCCACCATCCAGGAGCAACCGCGATCCTGGGCTCTACAGCGTTACTTGCTAGCGCGCGGTTCTATGTGTTCCTCTCGTTCGTCGGAGAAACGCGAATCGCAACATTGGTTCTCTGTTCCCTCCTTATTCGATTGTGCGTGTGTGACGGTGGCGGGATGCGACAAAGTACCTGAAGCCAGGGTTATCGTTATCGCTACGATTGCACCGGGGGCGCGAAAAGGTCGTTGCTGCATGCACCGCAAACGCTGAGTCCAGCCATGGATATCATGCGCGCGGTCATCCCGCGCTCGAAGTACCATGTTCTCAGGAGTCGAAAACCGATGTCTACCGCAGAGATGGATCCGTCCTGGAAGCACGCATACACGGATCCCGGCATACTCCAACTTCCAGAGCCAAGCTATGCCGAACGCGTCCGTACCTTGATTTGCGTGTGCACAATTGCAACTCTCTCAACGGTCTCTCGAAAGCGCCCGGGATATCCGTTCGGTTCTCTCATGCCTTATACGATCGACGCGACCGGCCGGCCTATTTTTCTGATCAGCAATATGGCCATGCACACCCAAAACCTTCAAGCGGATCCTCGGGCAAGTCTCTTTGTAGGGCAAGCAGGCGACGGCGATCCGCTTGGCACTGCGCGGGCAACGCTTGTTGGTGATGTTCTCCCGGTGCCGGAAGATGAAGTAGGCGAGGCTCGTCAACGCTATCTGTCGCGCTACGACAACAGTCGCTCATGGGTAGACTTCAAAGATTTCGGATTTTACCGCTTGCAGCCCCTGGACATTTACTATGTCGGCGGCTTTGGGGTTATGGGGTGGGTAACCGCGGAGGACTATCTTTCCGCGAAGGTTGATCCTTTGGCCGATGCGGCTCCAGGGATTCTCGAACATATGAATGCGGATCACGTCTCGGCGATGATGCTGCTGGCTAAAGTTCATGCCAGCCTGGACGCGACTGAGGCGACAATGACAGCGGTTGACCGGCTTGGATTCCGCCTTCGGCTGAAGACCGCCGATGGCATGAAGGGAACGCGCATCAACTTCCTACGCGAAGCCCAGAGCGCGGACGAGGCACGCAAAGTGCTCGTCGAGATGGTTCGAGCGGCCGAGCCAAAAGCCTGAATAAGGCAAGCCTGGCTTTGGGATGACGTTCTGGGATAGCTGTCGTGTCTTTCACATATATCGAAAACGGCTATCCAAGGCATTTCTAAGTGGCCTTCACTTGAGCTTCGAGACGGCTTATGCTGAAGGCCCGAATGATCGCACCGCTTCTGAACGGCTTACGCTCACAAATTAACGGCGATCCTCTTGACAATGATGCGCAACCGGCCTACGGTTAGCAGTTACAAGGCTAGAGTGCTAAAACTCTACAGGTGGAACTGCTTGACCGGGTCCGCTGCTCCTATCTTTTGAGCCTCAGTCCGCAATATCAGAAGCCTCCCCTTCAAAAACCACCCAAAGTTTACAGCTAGGGCTCAACCCTTCCCGCGCTTGAATGCGAGGCGAAAAATGACAGCAACATCTGCAACCACCACCTTCACTCCTCTCCATGACCGCATCCTCATCCGTCGCGTCGACGAGGGCGAAACCGTTCGCGGTGGAATCATCATCCCGGATAGTGCCAAGGAAAAGCCCCAGGAGGGCGAAGTCATCGCTGCCGGTAAGGGCAAGTCCAATGACGAAGGCATGGTCTTTCCTTTGGATGTCAAGGCGGGTGACCGCGTGCTCTTCGGGAAATACTCTGGCACCGAAATCAAGCTCGACGGCGAGGAGTTTCTCATCATGCGTGAGGAAGAAGTTCTCGGCATCGTCAAGAAATAGCGAAGCAGTAGCGCCAAGGGCGCGTAAGCGGGGTTTGCAGCATTACAAAAGGCTGCCGGTGCAACGGCCCTTCCAGCATTCGACCACGGAAACGGAAAACTGAAATGGAGAGTTACAAGAATGGCAAAGCAAATTCTATACGGTGAGGATTCCCGTCAAGCAATCCTGCGCGGCGTGAACACGCTGGCGGACNNCCCACCATTACCAAGGACGGTGTGACCGTGGCCAAAGAGATCGAACTCAGGGATCCGATGGAGAATGTCGGTGCCCAACTTGTGAAGGAAGTCGCTTCCAAGACCAGCGACGTGGCCGGGGACGGCACCACCACGGCGACGGTTCTGGCGCAGGCCATCTTCCGCGAAGGCGTGAAAACGGTGGCGGCCGGTGCCAACCCGATGGCACTAAGGCGCGGCATCGAAAAGGCCGTGACTGCGATTATCGGCACTCGCGACAAGGACGGAAAGTGGGTCGATGGCGGCGCACTTGGGAAGCTGTCGAAGCCTGTGGACGAGGGCGCCGTCGCCCAGGTGGGTTCCATCTCGGCCAACGGCGACCAGGAGATTGGCGAAATCATCGCTGGAGCGATGAAGACGGTCGGCAAGGATGGCGTCATCACCGTCGAAGATTCGAAGACGGGCCATACGTTTCTGGAGACTGTGGAGGGAATGCAGTTTGATCGTGGCTACCTGAGCCCCTACTTCGTCACCGACGCCGGGCGCATGGAAGTGGTGCTGGAGGAGCCTTCCATTCTGATCTTCGAGAAGAAGATTAGCAATATGAAGGACCTGCTGCCATTGCTGGAGCAGGCTGCTCGCGGCGGCAAGCCCCTCCTGATCATCGCTGAAGACGTCGAAGGCGATGCTCTGGCTACCTTGGTTGTGAACAAGCTACGCGGCACACTGAACGTGGCAGCCGTGAAGGCTCCTGGCTTTGGCGATCGCCGCAATGCAATTCTGGGCGATATCGCAATCCTGACCGGCGGCAAAGCCATCACAGAAGATCTCGGCATCAAGCTGGAAAGTGTGAAATTCGAAGATCTGGGCCGCGCCAAGCGCATCACCATCGATAAGGACAACACAACCATCATCGACGGTGCAGGCGAAGGCAGCAAGATCCAAGGCCGCGTTAACGAAATCCGTGCGCAGATCGAGAAGAGCACCTCGGATTATGACACGGAGAAGCTGCAGGAGCGGTTGGCAAAGCTCGTAGGCGGAGTTGCCATCATTCAGGTGGGCGCTGCAACCGAGACCGAATTGAAGGAGAAGAAGGCTCGCGTTGAGGACGCTCTGCACGCAACGCGCGCGGCAGTCGAGGAAGGCATCGTCCCCGGCGGAGGTGTTGCGCTGGTTCGTTCCATTCCTGCGGTCGACGACCTCATCCAGACGCTCGAAGGCGACGAGAAGATCGGTGCGCAGATCGTGCGCCGCTCCCTCGAAGAGCCATTACGCCAGATCGTCGCCAATGCTGGTGAAGAAGGCGCCGTTGTCGTAGCCAAGGTCATCCAATCCAAGGATCAGCATTTCGGCTACAACGCGGCCACCTGCGTCTTCGAGGACCTAGTTAAGGCTGGCGTCATCGACCCGACCAAGGTGACCCGCACGGCACTCGAGAACGCAGCCTCGATCGCTGGTCTCCTTCTCACCACTGAAGCCATGGTTGTTGCGCTTCCCGAGCGCAAGGCAGCGGCCCCGGCCGGCGACTACGGCGGGATGGACGGCGAATACTAGGACAGCCGAACGCGGGCATCCAGGCCAGTTTTGGGAGTACAAAACAAGAAGGGCCTCCAGCTTCGGCTGGGGGCCCTTTTCAGCAGTAGGACCGTATGAATCCTAATACTCCCGTCGCTCTCAATTCGCAGTAACAGTCTGAGATACTTTCTTGAAGGCCGGGATGCTGGCGCCCGGGAAACGACCATTCCCGGGCACTGGCCAACGGAGCAATGTGGAACATGCGAAATCCCCCAAAGACCAGAGGCAGTTTCGATAAAGAGGCCGTGGTATTGTCATCCCTGTTCTTATCGGTATCTGTGGTCTGTCGTGGCTAGACTACCTGATGCCGGTAGGAGCGCAGGATCGGCCCTTAACCGGGACGACACACTTCTGCGTGTCGCACATTCGCGACACGCGGATGCGCGTACTTTTGAATTCCGAATGTGTCACCGCCGATACTTCACTGGCGTGCGCCAAATCACGTAGGTGATGGATAGTCCATGTGGCCATTTTCACCAATGAACGCACAATACCTGTGACCGATGTGATGTCTCAATCACTAGGTCAAGCCGAGGTACTTGCACCGAGGGTCTTCCATGTCAACCGTCACTC
>PLKY01000325.1 GCA_003140785.1 Acidobacteriaceae bacterium
CATCCAAACTGCGGAAGTTGGGTTAGCCCCGGAGGAACGCCCTCCGTCGGCAATAGACTTGCCCGCAGAATTCGAGTTACTTCAAGTCCGGAGGCAGAGGAACTCCGATCTCGGCCGCGACCACCCGCGCCTCGGCAAGCCTCCGTTCGGCATCCAGCACATCTTCAATCAACTGGCCGAAAACTAACTCATCCAGCCATGGTCGCGAAACAAGCTCAAACGACGACCGTTTATCTGTGACCAGAATCCGCGTCAACTCTTCCAGTTGAAAGGCTGCCTGGTTCAGTTGTCCTTTTGTCGCCTCCAGGTGCGATTTCAGTTCTTCACATCGAAGCAGAACGGCGGCAGTGGATTCGGGGGTAACATGGCCCGTCAATAAGTTCTCCATGGAAAGGGGTTCTCGAGCAGGCGTCCATTCCCCGGTGAGATGCCTGCACCATGCCGCAGGCTGGCCGAGAAAGCCATCATTCTTCCGTAAAGACCGACGCGCGTTTCACAGGATGAATCCGCGCTATGACGACGCCAATAGCGTCTCAAACACGCACCAATCGGCCTGAACGCGAACAGAAAATAGTGGTTCCATTCTCTCTCTCTCTTCAGATTGAGCGGTTTTGTTTTCGGCAAGCGGCGCTCTAACCCCTCACACCTGCATAACTTCCGCTTCCTTCTTCCGCGAAAGCTCTTCCATCCGTCGAATCTCCTCATCGGTCATCTTCTGCACTTCTTCGAGCGCACGCTTCTCCTCGTCCTCGCTGATCTTCTTCTCCTTAGCCAGCTTCTTCAGCGCATCGTTGCCGTCGCGGCGCACATTCCGCACCGCCGTCCGATGATCCTCGAGCACCTTGTTCAGGTGCTTCACCACGTCGCGCCGCCGCTCCTCGGTCATGGGAGGAACAGGAACCCGGACAACCTTGCCATCCGAGATGGGATTGAACCCCAGACCGGAAGTCTGAATCGCCTTCTCGATCTCTTTCAGCGCCGTCGGATCCCACGGCGAAATCAAAATCATCTGCGGTTCGGGCGCAGACACCTGGGCCATCTGGCTGATCGGCGTCGGCGTGCCATAGTAGTCCACCTTCACCTGGTCGAGCATGTGCACGCTCGCTCGCCCCGTACGCGTAGCCGCCAGGTTCCCCTGGAACCCACTCACCGCTTGGTCCATGCGCCGCTTCAAGTCAGCTGCCAGATCCTTGAGCGCCGGATTGCTGCCCATATTTGACCCTGCCATCGTTCTCCTCGTTCAATCCAAAACACTATACTACGGCGTTTTCCCAGCTTAAGCAGCGTTTCCAGCCCCCGGCAAGCTGCCGTTTTGCTCGCCCAAACGTCCCTTCAGTATCTGCGATCCGTCTCCGCACGCAAGGTCTCCAGCGGCACGCGCACACACATGGGTTGAGGAGGCGAGCAGCGGAAAGGCACGCCATGCGTTGGAATAAATGGTCGTGGTTGGCCGTCACCGGCGGCCTCGTGGTAGCCGTCCTGGCCTGGATCCGGTTCGCGCCCGAAATTCGCGCGCTGCGCCACTAGCTTTTTGCAGACGAAACCAGCACCCTACGCCATCGTCGTTGCCATCGCCGCAGCCTGCTCATGCGCGTGATAACTCGACCGCACCAGCGGCCCCGACTCCACATGCCGGAATCCCATCTTGAGCGCTTCTGTCTTCAGCTCCGCAAACTCCCGCGGCGTATACAGCCGCGCCATCGGCAGATGGTCGCGCGAAGGCCGCAAATACTGCCCGATCGTCAGAATGTCGCATCCGACACCCGCAAGATCGCGAAACACGTCGAGCAATTCGTGCGTCTCTTCGCCCAGCCCCACCATCACACCGGACTTCGTAACGCCATCGGGCTTTAACTTTTTGGAATAGTTCAACAACTCTAATGACCGCTCATACCGAGCTCCCGACCGCACCACGCGATACAGCCGGGGCACCGTCTCTGTGTTGTGGTTCAGCACCTCGGGCCGCGCCTCCACCACAATCCGGATCGCCTCTTCGTTGCCTTGAAAATCCGGAATCAGCACTTCCACCCGGCATCCGGGCGCCTGCCGCCGAATCTCCTCAATCACCATTGCGAACACACGCGCACCGCCCACCAGATCATCGTCGCGATTCACGCTGGTAATCACCGCATGTTGCAGTCCAAGCGCAGCTATAGCCTCGGCCACGCGCCGCGGCTCGTCAAAATCGATCGCCTCCGGCCGCCCCTTCGGCACCGCACAAAATCCGCAACGGCGCGTGCAAAGATTCCCGAGCATCATGAACGTCGCCGTCTTGTGATGCCAGCACTCGCCAATGTTGGGGCACTGCGCGCTCTCGCACACCGTGTGCAGCCCCAGCGACCGCGCCAGCCGTTTCAACTCGTGATAGTTCTCGCCCATCGGCGCGCGCGCCTTCAACCACTCCGGCTTCGGTGCCGGAGCTTTGCGCGCGGACTCAATCTGCACCAGTTCCATCACGCTCTATTGTAGCGGTCAACCGCGCAACAGCCGCTGGTACACTGCTCAGCACAGATGACATCGCTTATTCGTGAGTAGCAGGCTGGAGGTTTCAAATTGCTATGGCAGAAGGCCCAGAGATGCTGAGAAGAGCGGGGTGATGGATCGATCCTCAATGTCAAAGTGATGCCCTCGACGCATATCGCGGTGCCATAGGCCCGAATAATGAGGACAAATGACTACCCGATAGGTCACTGCATTAAACAGACTAACTTGCGCAAGGAGCCCAGTCCCACCTGCATTCCAGTCAAATGTAATTAGGTGTCCGTTTGTCTGGCGACTATTTCGAGTGTCAGTCGTTAGTATCGGACGGCTTGAATGCTGCACTGCTAATCCAGACGACGGAGTGGTTCCGTAGCGAATGAAGTTTCGCACTTCGTCAAAATCTGATTGAAGAGCGAATCGGGCACCGTGCTGATGCGCGACATAGTTGAATGCAATTTTCGCAATGGCTCGGAATATAGTCGCGTCGAGTTGAGACGCGATCTCCATCTGAACTTGGCCGTCTTGTGCTACAGGCGCTTGAAGCATTCCTCGTTGAATAAAATTGATGCCCAGTGTTTCTAACTTCTCCATGAGTCTTTTCATATCGGCCTGCGTCGGACCAAGCACTCGGATTTCGACCGTTCCAGGCTTCGCCGAAACGTAGGGTCGTAAGTTGTCGTCCTTATCAAGGCCCGCTTCCGGGATGAAGACCCACGTCACCGAGTCTGTCCATCGAAAAGCCACCTGCGAAATTGGTACAGGCTCAATCCCCTGTCCTGTCATATCCGGTTCAAGGGTAACTACCGCTCCGAACCATGGGCCGGATTGTCCTACTTTTAGCTGAATTCTCTTGTACCTCAAGTCCTTTGTGCCGACTGGTGGCTTAATACCATATCGAAGACGAAAGAGTGCCTCCAGGCTATCGCGGGACAATGCAAGATCGAGCGTTTCCCCGAAATGCGAATTACAGGACTTGCAAACTGTGTTGTACAGAATGAACGATTCGGGCTCGAAGTTCCCGAAAGCTCGTGGAATAACGTGCTCGCGGTCGAACGGTCCGTGGCTCAGGTGACAATAGATCCACTCCGAAAAGGCTTCCCGATTTTCATCTGCCGGGTTGCAAGTTGTTTCCGTGATATCCGGTCACTCCTTACGCCTACGATCCTGATCGGCGTATATCGTTACTCCGCTTGCTTCCTGATGTCCGTCGCAGCCCCTGCCGGTGCAGGCTTCAGATACTTATCCCACCAAGCCAGCCACCGTTCATAGCGGTCCCGAATATAACTCGGCCGAGTGAATCCATGAAACTGTCCCGGATACACGACTAACTCCGTCGGCCGCCCCAACGACTTCAGCGCCTGGTACATCTGTTCGCCGCCGAGCAGCGGCACATTCATGTCCGACGTTCCGCCCATAAACAACATCGGTGTGTGCACGCGCTTGTCTACTTCGAGAAATGGATAACTCATCTTGATATAAAGCTGCAGATTCTTCCACGGCGGCCCAAGCTCATTGTCATACTGCAGAATGTATTGGTCGGCCCCATAGAACGACATCGGCGCACCCACGCCCGCCCCACTAATCGCCGTCTTGAATCGATCTGTGCTGGCGACCGTGTAATCGGTTAAGATGCCGCCATAACTCCACCCCGTCACAGCCAGGCGACTGGGATCGGCCACTCCCAGCGCGACCGCCTTGTCCACGCCAGCCAGCAAATCCTCCACTTCAAAATGGCCCCAGTCCGCCGCAATCGCCTTCGAGTAGTCCTGCCCACGTCCCGAGCTTCCCCGATAGTTCACGTTAAGCTCCGCATATCCCTTCGTCGCCACCCATTGCCGCAAGAAGTCGAAGCTATGCTCATCCTGTCCGTTCGGCCCTCCGTGAATAAGCAGAATCATCGGCACCGGCGAGCCCTCTTTGAATCCTGCTGGCTTCGTCAGCAACCCATGCACGTCAGTGCCGTCCTTGCTCTTGAACTCAATTCCTTCGGTCGGCACAAGATTCAACTCAGCCATCAACGCATCGTTGTGTTTGGTCAGCTTGCGCAGCCCACCATTTTCGAGCGCATAGATCTCCGCAGGATCGGAATCATTTGTGAAAAGCACCGCTGTGTGGCCCGCCGCCGCATCCCAGGTCGCTACCGATCCCTGCTGCGTCTCAAGCGGCCTGTCTCCGTCTCCGGATAACTCGACTTCCGCTGGATATTGGTTACGATCGTCGTTGACGAGATAACTAAGCTTCCCATCTGGCGAATAATTCGGCGAGCGCACGGCACGATCCAACTTAGCCGACGGATAACTCACCTTGCCGTCCAATGCAACGACCGCCGCCCGCGACTGCGAATACTCCAATAACTCCAGCTTCGCGCCCTGCGTGTACGCAATCGATTTAGAATCCGGTGACCATGCCAATTGCCCGCCGTCAGGTCCCTCCCACGTCGTCAGCTTCCGCGGAGTCGCTCCAGCCTTCGCCTCCACCACAAATACATCTGTATTATTCGTGCGATCCGGGTCCGCCTCCTGGTTGCTCACAAATGCAATCCACTTTCCGTCCGGCGACCACTCCGCATCGTTTTCATTCACATTCTTGCTGCTGGTCAGCTTCTCCGCCTTCTTCGTCGCAATGTCGTAGAGGTAAAGAGCATTCCACGCATCGTCGCGAAGATAACCTTGGATGTCCTGCTTGAAGTGGTAGCGGTCAATCACAACGGGCTTCGGCGGCTCGGGCGGCTTCCCTTCTTCGGCATCTGGCTCGTTCTTCGGCCGAAGCGTCAGAAGCAGCTTCTTGGAATCCGGCGACCAGCTATACCCACCAATCTCCTGGTCCGTGATTGCCGTGAACTGCTCAGCCTCTCCGCCACGCCGATCCATCACCCACACCTGGTCGCCCTTCGCCGCACCGGGCCGCGACGATATGAAGCTGATATAGCGCCCATCGGGACTGAACTTCGGCGACGACACACCGTCCTTCCCGTAGGTAAGCTGCAAATCGACAGAGCCATCCCACTTCACCATCCACAGATGCGTCTGGCTCTTGTCTTCTTTCGTATCCACCTGGCTTACGGAGTAAACGACCCACTCGCCATCCGGCGATACCACGGGCCCGCTCACCCGCTGCAACTTCGCCAGATCGTCAAGCGTAATATCGCGTTTCTTCGGCGCATCGGCCGCACGCACCGGGGCGAGAGACAAAAGCAGGACTCCAAGGGACAAAAAGCCTCTGGAAAAGCCAGAAAATCGACGCAGCATGCGCAGAGATTACCATAGGATCGAGCAACATTAAGCTCGCTGTGCACCCGGCCTAACGCAGCTTGTCCCGCACCTCGCCCCGCACCAGGTACAAAAAGAAAACCAGGTTCAGCAATCCCTGCACCAGCGCCGGTGCAGCATGCTGCGCGCCAAAGATCCAAAGGTTGTAGCAAGCCAGCAGAAACACCGCGGCCAACGCCAGAGCCCAGGCCCACCGCAACAGCAAGACTAGTCCCGCACTCGCGGTCATAAACGCCGCGGCCAGAATCAGAAACAGCGGCGGATAATGCCGCCCTTCCACCACGCCAAGAATGATGACCCCGGCCAGCACCAAGAGATAAAGTCCGATCGCCAGCAAGCCCGGCAACGCCGCCCAATCCCGCCGCGTTGGCGTCGGAGCCGCATCCTCCGGCCCTTCGCCGCTGTTATTCGTGCGCGCTTCGTCTCTCATAGCGAATGCAGATACGCCAGCAGATCCTGCATCTCCGCATCGTCCAGTCGCGTCGCGGGCATCTCGCCCCGCCCGCGCGCAATCACGGCCGTCAGCCGCTCATCCGTCGGCGGCGCACCCGAGGGCATCGCCTTCACCTTCGTGATCGCCTGCAATCCAGGTCCGTGCAACCCCGCAGTCGTCGTCGGATAGTGGCACCGCGCGCAATTCCTCTGGTAAACCTGCGCCCCGCGCGCTTCCTCTGGCGTCCACTCCGAAGCAGGCTTCGAAGGCGGCAATGGTTTGCACCCAACCATGCCCAGTGCCCCTGCCGCAGCGCCAAACAGCATCGTCTTCACCGCAAAAAACCTGTGCCCGCGCATGTGCCCTCATGATACTCGTTCCCCTCCCGGCCACTGCGCCCGTGTAAGATTTGGTCGAATCGGAGAATCGCTGAAAATGATCCGCAACGCACGCCTGCTTCTGGCCGCAGCCAATCTCATCGCCGTACCTGGACTCTTCACCTGCGTTGCCCAAACCCCCTCGCGCCCAACCTCCGAAATGCCCCTCGCCAAGCCCGAATCCGTCGGCTTCTCCACCGAGCGCCTCGAGAATCTCCATGCCCTCATCCAAGGCGAGATTGACAAAAAGCAGCTCGCCGGCGCCATCACCCTCCTCGCACGACACGGCAAAATCGTCGAATACCGTACCTACGGCATGCGCGACCTCGCCACCTCCGCGCCCATGACCAAGGACACCATCTTCCGCGACTACTCCATGACAAAGCCCGTCACCGGCGTCGCCATGATGATCCTCTACGAGCAAGGCAAGTGGCTGCCCACCGACCCCATCGCAAAATACATTCCTGAATTCGCGCACCTCAAAGTCTTCGCCGGCACCGACGCCGACGGCAAAATGATCCTCGTCGACCCAGATCACGCACCCACCATGCGCGAGTTGATGTCCCACTCCGCCGGCTTCTCCTACGGCAACGGCACCTCCCCCGTCGATGCCATGTACAAGGACCTGAAGCCTACCCAATCGGCGAATCTTCAGGAAATGATCGACAAGCTCACCCAAATCCCCTTGAACTACCAGCCGGGCAAAGGTTGGACTTATTCCGTCTCCATGGATATCGAGGGCTACATCGTCGAGAAGCTCTCTGGCCAGACTCTCCCCGATTTCATGCGCGACCACATCTTTGCGCCGCTCGGCATGAAAGACGCCGGCTTCTTTGTCCCTGCCGAAAAGCGCTCCCGCTTCGCCACCAATTATCGCGACAATCCGCAAGGGGAACTCGTTCCAAGCGCCACCGCAGCCGGCGCGCCCACCGACTACGCAACCCAGCCTCCCATGCCCTCCGGCGGGGGCGGTCTCGTCTCCACCATTCGGGACTACTACCGCTTCGCGCAGATGCTCGGCAATGGCGGCCAACTCGATGGAAAGCGCATCCTCGCGCCAGCGACGGTCAAGCTGATGACCTCCAATCATCTGCCCACCGAGATCCTCACCGGCCAGTTTGGAATCGGCCAGCACATCATGCGCCCCGGCTTCGGCTACGGATTCAACTGCGCCGTCGTCTTCGATCCGCCCGAGGCCAATCTGCCCGACGGCAAAGGCACGTTCTTTTGGGATGGCGCCGCCGGCACCTGGTTCTGGGTCGATCCCACCAACGACATTGTGTTTATCGGAATGATCCAGCGTATGACCAGCCCGGATAACCACCCCCTGCTCTACCGTAGCCACGCCACCGTTTACAGCGCCCTTGTCGATCCGTCAAAATAAGGAATGACTGCGGATCGGCTACAGCGGTTTTCGATTCTACCCTTTACAGAAACCGGGAAGCGGAGTGGCTTTTTCCTCAGACCGGGGTCCCCACGGACGGGTCCTAGTCCGTGGGGTGGAAGAAAAAACCACCTTTCACGATGCCAGCGATGTCAACAAGTAAATCGACAATGCTCTAATCTGTTCGGCCAAAAGCCCGGCCGGCACTGGAGCCGCCAACCCGGTCCACCGATGCCACCCGACCTGCATCCAATGGATGTACCGATATTCCAAAAACTCCGAGTTGTCGGAGAAAACTGATTCGTGGGGATACGTAAAATGCCTTCCTTCCAATCGACGGCCCGCTCGAGTTTCTTTGCCGCAGATCGTTCCCCGTCCTCTTCGATAGAATCGGTTCCCATGGGAACTGCTTCGTTTGGCGAGGATTGGGAGGGACGCACGGTCGACGGAAAATATGCGCTTCTGGAATGGCTGGGCGGCTCCGCCGATCGCGGCGTCTTCCTCACCATACGGCAAGGAGCACAAAGAGCCGTCATCAAGGTGATTTTGGCCGATGGCGCGGATGCCGACGCGTACCTCGCTCAATGGGAAGCCGCAAGGACTCTGTCGCATCCCCACTTGATGCCGGTCTTGGAGACTGGCCGATTTGAAGTTGAGGGCGTCCCCCTGGTGTATGTCCTTACAGAGCACGCCGAGAAAGTTCTGTCCAATTTTCTTCCCGAGAGAGCACTCCACGCGCACGAGGCGAAAGACTTGATCGAACCGGTCCTCGATGCGCTCTCATATCTGCATACCAATGGATTTGTTCACGGCCACGTAAAGCCATCGAACATTCTCGTATCCTCCGGCGAGTTGAAGCTTTCGGCAGACGATTTCCTTGTCGCTCCCGGAGTTCCCAGGCCAGTTCAAAAACCAGGCGCCTACGATGCGCCGGAAGTGGCCAACGGGATGCTGACCGCCGCGGCAGACACGTGGTCGGTGGGAATGACACTGGTTGAAGCCTTGACGCAGAATCCGCCGGCGCCGGGCCGTTACCTCGAGGGCGATCCGGTTGTGCCGCGATCTCTTCCTCAGCCTTTTTACGAAATTGTCCGGGAATGTCTTCGATCGAATCCCGCGCAGCGGTACACCATCGAAGTGATTAAGGCTCGGCTTGATTCCAGCCCGCCCCCGTCGGTCGCCGCAAAACAGCCCGTGTCCGCACCCGCGCCAATCCCCCCAAACCCAATCAGCAAATTTGAGCCCGTCGAGCCGGCCCCACTGCCGACTTTGTTCGCTGACTACGAAGAAGAAAGCTCCACAAGATTTCCAGTTCGGCCCATTGTGATTGGCGTTCTCATCTTGCTCGCGGTCGTTGCGGTCGTGCTTGTGGCAACCAATAGGCTGAAGGTTTCGTGGCCATTCCAAACCCAAACCTCACAAGCCACGAGCCAACCGCCAACCCAACCGCAGCCAGCTGCGGCTGCGCCGAGCAGCGACACGCAAAGCGCTTCCCCAACCAACCAGGCCGCGCCCCAAACCGGATCTACTGCCGCTACTTCCGGTGAAACCCAAAGCGCGCCCGCAGCCAGCCCGGACGCCTCGCCATCCCAACCGCCGGCGCCTGCGTCCAGCAAAGCCCAAACCCCATCGACGGCCAGCCCCGCCGAACAAGAGACCCAACCCCCCGCTTCTCACGCATTGAGTGGTGCGACTACGAAGGGCGCGGTTGCACAGCGAGTTTTGCCCAACGTCTCCTCAGGTGCGCGTGAAAGCATGCACGGGCCAGTGACCGTTGAAGTCCGTGTCTTCGTCGATCGCAGCGGCACGGTTTCAAATGCCGCCTACGTCACGCAGGGCCCGGGTAATTACTTCGCTCGCATCTCCGTGCGCGCCGCGGAGTCGTGGAAGTTCACGCCGCCCCAGCCCCACGGCCATCCCGAACCCAGCGTTTGGACGCTGCACTTCTATTTCTCCCACGGACAAACCGAGGTCAGCGCAACTGAAGATAGCCATGAGTGAATACGTCATGGCGGGGCGAGGAACAAGTACCGCTCGTTAACCATCGCGGCGTCGCCGCAATCGCTAAATAGAACGAACGTTCGTTCTATGTCCTTATCGCCACCGGAAGATCCGCAGCGAAATCAGAAAAGGCACCACCAGCCAAGCCGCCAAAACGGTCATTGGCCCTCCCAGATGCGAAAGACCCATCCCTTGCAGCATATTCCCGCGCAGCGCATCGATCGCCGCCGTCAGCGGCAGCGACTGCACAACAGGCTGAATCAATTTCGGGAATCGCGTAGCAGAGAAAAATATGCCGGAAAGGATCCACATAGGAAGCATGGCAAGATTCATCAGTCCTGACACGGCTTCCGTCGTCTTCGCGCGCGACGCGATCAGCAAGCCCAGCGCCGAAAACGACAGCGACGTCAGCACGCACAGAATCCCCAGTTCCCAAAGCGGCCCGCGAAACGGCACACCGAAAACCAGCTTTGCGAACCCGAGAAACGCGAGCACTTCAATCACCAGCACCACAAGCCGCGAAAGCAGGAAAGACGCCAGATACTGCCAACGCGGCATCGGCGAAGCCACAAACCGCTTCAGCAGTTTCTTTTGCCGCGCCTCAACGATTGAAAATCCAAGTCCCAGATCGCCGAACCCATGAGGTTCATTCCCAGCAGGCCCGGCACAACAAAGTCGATATAACGCGCACCCGTCTCGTGCACCAGATCGTTCGAGGACTGCCGCGCCTCCTTCTGTCCCGCAGCCTTTTGAATCGCGCGATCCGCAAGCAGCCGCGCCAATCGCGCATCCGGATTCGTGTCGTCGTACTTGTACGCAACTCCGCCACCCCCTTGTATCGCGAGCAGAAGAATGCGCCCCGTCGCCAATTCATGTGTGCCTTCCGCTTGGTCCATCGTGGCTGCAGTCAGACCCTTGTCGCTATTGAGCGCCTCCATCAATTGCGCGCTTGTCGCGCCCGCTTGCAGCACATCGGCAGGCCGGTTGCGAAACGCAATGCCCAGTCCCACCGCCAGCAAAATAGGAAAAATGAAAATCCAAAACAGCGCCTCCGGTTCGCGCAAAAACAGCCGAAACCGCATGCTCGTCAACTGGTAGAGTGAGCTCTCCCTCAGGCTACTCATCGCGCAGATTCCTTCCCGTCAATCCAACAAAAACATCTTCCAGCGTCGCGGAGTGCGTGCGGAATTCGCTTGGCCTCAGCCCCATCTCCGCAAGCGTCGAAAAAATGCGCGGCACCGTCGTGTGCAGTTCCACCACGGAAAGCTGATGCAGCCCCGCATCCACACGATGAGCCCGAACGCCCGGAATCGCCGTCAACAAGCGCACATCCACCATCTCTTTGCCCGCATCCGTCCCGATCGCAAACTCCGCCACATGATCTCCGCCCACTGAAGCGATCAGTTGCTGCGGCGTTCCAAGGGCAATGATCCGTCCGTGATCCATAATGGCGACGCGGTCACATAACCTCTCTGCTTCATCCATGTAATGCGTGGTTAAAATGATCGTTCTACCCGCGCTCCTCAGCTGGTCGACCAAGTCCCACAAATGCCGCCTCGCCTGTGGATCGAGTCCCGTCGTCGGCTCGTCAAGAAAAAGCAAATCGGGATCGCCCACCAGCGCACAGGCCATTGCAAGCCGCTGCTTCTGTCCGCCGGACAGCGTCCCAATCCGGGCACGGCGTTTCTCCTCGAGTTGCGCCATCCGGATCGTCTCTTCGACGGCCGTCCCGCGCCTGAAAAAGCTGCGAAACAAACGCAGAATCTCTTCGACAGTCAACTTCTCCGGAAACTGCGTCTCCTGCAACTGCACGCCGATGCGCTGGCGCAATTCCGCAGCCGAACTCTTCCAGTCCAGTCCCAGTAGGCTCACGTCCCCAGCGTCGGGAACCGTGAGCCCTTCGCAAATCTCAATGGTGGTCGTCTTGCCCGCGCCGTTCGGACCCAGCAGCCCGAAACACTCCCCGCGCTCGACCTCAAGGTCGATGCCATCCACGGCAACCACATCAGCAAAAGCCTTCTTGAGCCCACTCAGCGAGAGCGCAGGACCATCCGATGCATCAGTCGACAGTGAACGCGATTCCAGGCTCGGACTGCTCAAACGATCTCTCCTCGCATCAGCCTAACGCACCAACTACGCTGCGATACCCGAAGACTGGGTTTCCAGCGAAACTTTTGGGATTGTTCACCCCGGCAATCGCGAACCCTCCAATCGCGCACTCACTCCGTTGCCGCAATCGCCTCGCAAATCCGTTCCACCGCGGCAGCCTCCACATTGCTGCCCGGCCGATGTCCATTCACCATCACGGAAAACACCAGCGACCTTCCGCTCGCCGCCGTCAGATACCCAGACAGCGCCACCGTCTCGTTTAGCGTTCCCGTCTTAGCCCACAGCTTGCCTTTCAGCGGCGAATTCCTGAATCGATTCGTCAGCGTACCGTCCACTCCGGCCACCGGCAGCGAATTTTTGAACTCCGCGCCCCACGGCTGTCGCGCCGCATACGTTAGCAGTTGAGTGTTCGCCCGCGGAGCAATGCGGTCGTCCATGCTCATCCCCGACCCATCGTAGAAAAAGAAATCCTGATCGCTCACCCCCGCGTCCACCAGAAACTGCCGCACCACGCGCGCCCCCTGCGCCAGGCTGCCATCCTTCCCGAATTCCTTCCCCAACAACCGCAGCAGCAGCTCGGCATGCAGATTCTGGCTCACCTTGTTTGTCACCGTGATGTCCTCGGCAACCGGCACGGAGATATGCGTAGCCAGCACGCGTCGCCCCGTAATCGGAGCCTCCACTGTGGCTATCGTGCTGCGCACAAGCCGAAGCGTTTCGGACCGCTCGCCCACAAAGTCCCCCGCGCCATTTGAATCCCGATGCGCCGCAACCGCCGCGCCCGTCACCGAAATTCCGCGCATCAGCAGTGCTTGTTTAAATGCCGCCGCCGTAAACTCCGCAGGCTCCTCCACGGCCAACTCTGCCTCGAACCCCGCCGGCGGCGCCGTTCCCCACGCGCGCACCAGCATGCTCCCAGGCATCCGCTGCAATCCCGGCCGCGGCGTCTCTCCCGCAACGGCCATCGTCATGCTATCGTCCAGCGTGTAGTACTCCAGGCTCGGGTCCCAGTCCGCAGCAACGCCATTCGGCGCGGAGGCATCGGCCGTCACCCGCAGCTCCGTCATGTTCTCGTTAAAGCTGAGAGCCGAAATAGGCGCGGCATACGCCCATTGCAAATCGTCCCATCCCCAAGCCGTCCCATAAGTCTCATTCAAAAAGAAGCTATCGTCGCCCACCACGTTGCCTTCAATCGTGCGAACCCCCGACTGCTCCACCTGCTCCGCCAGCAGCGACAGCACCGTCATTGCATTCGGCTTCGTTGGCGCTTCGGGCACAGCAGCGGGCGGAGCCTGACCCGGTGAAGGCGGCGACTTGACTGCGGTCGCAGCCTCTCCTGCCAGGTTTTTTTGCGCTGGATTCGGTGCTGGCGCAGACGGCTCATACGGATACTTCCGCGCGCTCAGCGTCGGATCGCCCACGCCCATCAGCATCAGGTCGCCATGCAGTACGCCCGCCGCGTCCACATCGCCCGTCGCCACCACATTCGTCGTCCACGTAAGCGCATCCACCGGCAACAATGCGAAAGCAGCTGCGGTCGTCGTGAGCTTTGCGTTGGACGCCGGCGTAAACAGCCGCCCTTCATTCAGCCCATACAGCGGCACCCCATCCAGCGTCGTCACGCTGATGCCAAACTCCGCATGGCTCAGCGCTGGCTCAGAAAGCATCGCCTGAATCCGCTCCGCAATCGCTCCCCTCGCAGGCGCTGCATGTGCAGCCGAATGCGCCGTCGACGGCGCCGACCGATGCGTCTGTACCGCAATCGCGCTCGTCCCCAGGAAGCACAATGCACCAACCGCCAAAAATCCCTGAATCCTTGCCATGGCCGGAGTGTAAGTCATCCTCTTGGTTGCATTCAAAATTCCTCCCGTTCGCATTCGTACGGTCCTTGCTCCCAAGACGGGAGCAATGTATCCTCGATAGGTGCGGATCATCGCTCGGAGTTCGCTGAACGGCTTCATCCGTAACCGGATAGAGCGCCGCCAACAGCGTCTCGTCAAAGATCATCTTGACGCCTGTATGCGTTGGTATCGCGCGCCGAATGGAAGAATACCGCAGAGCTAAAGGAGCAGTTCCATTCCGCGAGCATCGTTTCATCTCAACGGGTTGTCTTCAACATCAAGGGCAATGAATTCCGCCTCGTCGTTGCAGTAGATTACAGCCATCGCCTGGTTTTAATTCTCTGGCTCGGAACTCATAAGGAATATGACCGAATCGACGTGAAGCATGTGCATTTCGACAAGGAGCGCTATGCGGATTCATCCAATTCGAACTGAGACCGACTACGACGCGGCCGTGGCTCGCATCGCTCAACTCATCGGCGCGAAAACTGGGACCTCCGCCAGCGATGAATTGGAGGTCCTGATCACGCTCGTTGATGCGTATGAGGCTCAGCACTTCCCGATGGACATGCCTGACCCGATTGCCGTCATCAAGTTCCAGATGGAACAGAGCGGATTCACACGCAAAGACCTCGAGCCCATGATCGGAAGCCGCGCCCGCGTTTCTGAGGTTCTCACCGGCAAGCGCGCCTTGACCTTGCCCATGATTCGTCGTCTGCATTCCGGCTTGGGCATTCCGATCGAATTGCTCGTTGGGGATGATCCCACAGCGCATCACGTCAGGGCTCGCGGAAAAAAGATGCCGCCGATTCGAGCTTCGAGTTCACATCGAGCAGTAGCGGCGCGGCTCCATGCCCGCTGAGGCCAAGGGACAGATCCCGTTGCGGATCGTCTGCAACTGGCAGCTGCGCACACGCACGCTCGAGCTCGGCCGCCGCACCCTCATCATGGGCGTTGTCAACATCACGCCCGACTCCTTCAGCGACGGCGGTTCTTTCCTTGCCCCTGAGGCCGCCATCGCCCACGCCGTGCAATTGTTGGACGAAGGCGCCGACCTGCTCGACCTCGGCGCCGAGAGCACGCGTCCCGGTTCTCGCGCAGGCAGCGTCCTCGGCTCAGAATCCGCGCCAGCAGTTAGCGCGGAAGAAGAGCAAGCACGCCTGCTCCCTGTCCTGCCAGGCATCCTCGCAGCCCGGCCCAATGCGGTGCTATCCATCGACACCTACAAAGCAGCCACTGCACGCGCAGCCCTCGCCGCCGGCGCGGAAATCATCAACGACGTCTCCGGTTTCACCTGGGATCCCGCGTTACCAGCCGTCTGCGCCGAAGCCCGCTGCGGCGTCATCCTGATGCACACGCGCGGCCGCCCCGAAGAATGGCGTACCCAGCCTCAACTTCACGCCGATGCCTTGCTCGCCATAGTTCGCGATGGCCTCGCTGCAAGCCTCGCGACCGCTGCGCACGCCGCAATCCCATCCGAAGCGATCCTCCTCGATCCGGGCTACGGCTTCGGCAAACGATTCAATGAGAATTTCTCTCTCCTCGCGCGCCAGCAAGAATTACTCGCGCTCGGCCGGCCACTGCTCGCAGGGCTCAGCCGCAAATCCTTCCTCGGTCACGCGCTCGCCCCGCTCTACGGCGATCAAAGCGCCCCTATCCACGCGCGCGAAACTGCCAGCATCGCCGCGCTCGTCGCCGCCATCCTGCATGGAGCTTCAATCGTGCGCGTCCACGACGTACGCCATACCGTAGAAGCAGCGCGCATCGCCGACGCGATCCTCGCCGCAGCTTAGTATGCTGGGTGCCCCGTCCTAGCTTTGCTAGGGCGGGAAACTGCCGACTCAAACCTCACCGCGCCGACATTCCATGCAGCTTCAGCACCGTATTCCAGTTCCGCGCCGTCGCCGTCACGCCCAATACGCGGTCCACAGTCTGCGCCGTGAATTTGCTATCCGCCGCTCCATCCGGCAAGTGCAGGTAAAGCGTGTCGCCCGCAAGATGATAGCGATCCCGCCGCGCAGGATACTTCGTGACAATCTGCTCCAACCCCGCTGCCTTCGCCGCCGACGGCACACCCGATAGAAAGACGGCATGCACCCTGGCCCCATCGGCCGCCGCCTCCGCGGCAAACAGATTCGCTGCAATCGCCCGCTCCAGCTCATCGTGGGTTCGCACAATCACCGGCACCGGCGCACTCATCTGCTTCTCCAGCGCAGCCGCCACCATCTTCGTCAGGCTCGCTGCCGACCACTTCGCATCGACAACGGCGTTCCCGCTCTGAATGTAGGTCTCGATGTTGATGCAACCAACTCCCGCCAGAACCCTGCGAAAATCAGCCATCGGCAGTTTTCCCGTCGAACCCACATTCACCGCGCGCAGCAAAATCACGTACGCAGGCATAACTCAACCCTGAATTGCATCTGTCGCCGGCCTGACTCGGGCCTCCAGCCTGCGATCTCGTTGTGAGTCTATCGCGACGCAGCCCTCACAGAACAGCCCGCCGAAAGGGTCGCGCAAACAAAACCGGCACAGCAAGAACAGAAACAATCCAGAAAATGTTGCGGCGAATGTGCATGTCGATTTCCCCCTCCGAGTCGAAGAGCGCATTCCCGCCTCTTCTACCCCCCTACAACGCTTGGGGGGCGCGATTTGTTAACGCCTGCGGAAGGCGTCCTTCCCGCGCTCATTCACTTGGGACAGGTCAATCTAGCTCAGTAAAGGAGAAAACGGCACCGGACAATTAAAGTATGAAAAAGCTATTGCTCGGATTGGTTCTTATCTTCTGCTTCGCCGCAGTCCCTGTTGCGACGCAGGCGCAGGTTGTGGTGGTTGTTCACCACCATCACCACCATCATCATCGTCACCACAATCCTGGTCTCCTGCCATAACTGGTACAGGCAGCAGAAGCTGTCATGTTCCATCCACTTTGTATCCGCGTCGAACGCAAAAAACGCGCAGGTCGAGTCGAGATAAACCGGCTCGACACGAGGATTTTGCGATCAACGCGGAAGCATTCCAACCTGGAGCGAGACCATCCCCAGTTACGCACAGGTCTATTGTGACCAGACTTCCACTTAGGCCGCTCCTAGGATCATGCGTAGTAAAGAAGTGGGGCGGCTGTTGCAATGGCCCGTCTATCTTCCTCTTATGCAGTGAGGTTTCAACATGGAACTCGTACTGGTCGTATTGTTGGTGCTCCTTCTCTTCGGTGGCGGAGGCTGGGGATACCGCAGGTGGCGTCGCTAAGAACTTTTCGAGCTTACAGCGGTTTCGATTCTGCTCTTTGCGGAAACCGCGAGGCGGAGTGGCTTCTTCTCCAGGAAGAAGCCCCCTTGCACGATGCCTGCGATTTCAACAAGTGAATCGAAAACGCTCTAGGTACCCTCGCCCGCGTCTCGCTGCGTGGCTTCCACTTCCACTTCAATCCACGAAGACCCGTCGACGGAACCCCCGGGACGGAAGAGGCCACTAGGCAACTGTGGTTTACTGAAGGGCTATGTCTATGAAGAAAACGAGCCGAATCGAGCTCGCAAGAGAAATCATCTCCAGTGTGAAAAAGGAGATGCAGGAGCCGCGTCTGACCGAGTCCGTACGCGATGGCCTGAGCGTCCAAACCTCGTCCACCGTCAACGGGTTTCCCGTAAGGTCGACCGTTCCGAGCGCAATTCATCGTTCCAGGAGTGCTTGACTCGGATCCCCGCTTCTCTGGACGTCCGGCGCTCGTTGAAGATGTGCGCCTAGACCACTAGACGGCGATAAAATCTGTTGCCCTCACCGATCGAATGAAGCGCTTCGTAAACGAGATCCCCAAACCTGGACTGCTGTTCCCTAAGCTTTCTTCGCTGCGGTTCGTCCGAAAAAAGCCGGATCTGCTCCGATGGATCTGCGCTAGTCACCGACAGGAATTCTTCGTAGAGCTCAAGCAGGTTCTCTGTGACACTAGTCAACTTTTCGTTAGTTGAGTTTTCGGCCACCGCATTAACACGAGAGGTTGGCGTCAGTGAGACCATTTTCTTGACATCGGGAACCGTGACCGTGCAGCTCTTCACGTAAAGGTCTAGTAGAAACAATAGCGCGGAGAAACATGTCAACATTCGGCTGTGCTTAAGCTTGTAATTGGCAAGCTTCCTCTTGGCGCGGTCTGTGGGCGTCTGCTCGGAGGTTCTCGCCTCGTAATTTAGGCAAAGCGTTCGCCAATAGCGCAGAACGTCATTGGCGAGATAAGCAGGCATGAAATGGTCCGCATGGTCGGGAAACTCACTCCAATACTTTGCGATCACGTCGTCAATGATTCTTGTGTGAACTTCCTTCCCAATAAGCGGTTGACTTTCGAGAAGAAGCAAGAGGCGGGCGGTGAACGTATTGGTCGCATCATCGGCCTCTGTGCCGGTCGTGGCTATCAAACTTTGTGCTGTGTGGGGTTGAAGGAACCTGCCATCTCCAGAGAACGGCGGGAAGCTCAATTTTTTGGTAGCGATGATAAGGTCAGCTTTTATCAAGATGCCATCTAGATTTGTCAGCCAATGACGATCTTCTTTATCTGCGCCGAGTGAGACGATAAACAGGCCGACATCGCTAAACTCACTTGCCTCTCTCCTGCCAAATGACCCAGTTGCATAGATGCATGCCTTTTCGGCGCAGATTTCAGAGGCGTTGCTCAGTTCTTTCCTTAATAGTTCAAAGCGCTCGTCGGAAAACCGCTGCCTCTTCTCAATCGTTTTTCCCATACTTTCCATCCCATTCAAACAAGTTCGCAAAGACCTCCGCCTGCTCAATGGCGTCGTCCAGCGCGTTGTGCGTGTGACGGCCATTCGCACGCAGTTTGGGCATCAGATGGCGACGTCCAGCAGACGCAATGGGAATATGTGCCTTCACGGCGAATGCGGTTTTGATGTCGAAACATTGAGAATGAGCAAACGGAGAACCGTCTTTTAGGAATCGAACAAAATACCAATACAAGAAGCTCCAATCAAAGCTGAGGGGGTAGGCCACTAGCACTGGCCGGCAGTCTCCCGCAGTTGTTCTAACCCACTCTGCCGCCTCGATTAACGCAGATTCCGGAGCATCGCCTTCTCTCAGTAGACGATCCCGATCCAACCCATTAACCTTCAAGGCTTCTAGTTGGAATTCGGGCGAAATAGGGCGAAGTTCACGATAAAAGTGTTGTGCATACGCAGCCGGACGGACGAATTTCTCCCCATCAAAGCTGCCAGCAAACACGAGAGCAAACGAGAGCATCGAGAAGGGTCCGGGAATGGGGCCATCCGTCTCAACATCTGCAGAGAAATAAGCGTCCACTCTTCCGTCCTTCGAGCATAATGAGTCCGTGTCTTGGTGCTCATGGTCGAAGCGGGACTCGATGTCCAAAGTTGCACTCATGTTGACAAATCATACCAACAAACCTGAGCCGTCGATTTTTTCGGCGTCATGAAGCTACAAGCTGTTCGTTACGATGCAGTTTCCCAGCGATGGATTTTGGAGTAACCTTAGATTATCCCCGAATATCCACAATTGGAATCCTCAGCAATGCTCGATTTCGTGCGAGTGGCGCAGAAAAATGTCTATGCGAACGGCACGGTTTATCATCGAACCAGGCGCAGCCTCAACGCTGCGCCCGACTTTTGCCCGCGTAGCAACGCCAGCAAGGCGCCTGCGGCGGGCCATTTTGTGGGAAGTGGACGAAGAATGCGAGCGAAGACGGCAGTAGTGCTCGGCGCCCAGTGGGGCGACGAAGGCAAGGGCAAGATTGTAGATGTGCTCAGTGAGCGCTTCAGCGCCGTGGCGCGCTACGCGGGCGGGCACAATGCTGGCCACACCGTCATTCACGGCCAGCAGAAATTCATCCTCCAGCTCATTCCCTGCGGCGTGCTGCGCCCCGGCTGCAAAGGCGTCATCGGCAACGGCGTCGTCCTTGATCCCATCGCTTTCCTCAAAGAAGTCGCCAAGCTGCGCGACCTCGGCGTCCAGGTCGATGGCCAGCTCTTCGTCTCCAACCGCGCCCAGGTCATTCTGCCCTATCACCGCATGATCGAGCTCGCCGCCGAGAGCGCCCCCGGCCGCCAGAAGATCGGCACCACTAGCCGCGGCATCGGTCCCGCCTATGAGGACAAGATGGCGCGCAGCGGACTGCGCATCGTCGATCTGCTGCGCCCCGACCTGCTCAAGACGCACATCGAAGCCGCCTGCGCGGAAAAGAACCAGATCGTCCACGCTCTCTTCGGCTCCCAATCCGGTCCAGTCCCGCCCGGTCCAGTCCCGTCCGGTCCGGCCCCCCTCGACCCGGCAAAGATGTACGACGAGTACGCCGCCGCCGCCGAACAAGTCCGTCCCTTCGTCACAGACACCGGCCGCCTCCTGCATGGCATTCTCTCCGGCGGCGGCTCCATCATGTTCGAGGGCGCGCAGGGCACCATGCTCGACATCGATCACGGCACCTATCCCTTCGTCACTTCATCCTCGGCCACGGCGGGCGGCGCAGCCACCGGCACTGGCGTCGGACCCACCGCCATCGGCACCGTCATCTCCGTAACCAAGGCCTACGTCACGCGCGTCGGCGAAGGACCGTTCCCCACCGAGATCCACGACGCGATCGGCGAAAACCTGCGCGCACGCGGACACGAATACGGTGCCGTCACTGGCCGCCCGCGACGCTGCGGCTGGCTCGATATCCCCTTACTCCGATACTCCAACCAGGTCAACGGCGCCGAGTGGCTGGTCGTCACCAAGCTCGACGTCCTCGACGAGCTCGACGAAATCCCCATCTGCACCGGCTACGAGATCAACGGCAAAGTCACCGACGAAATCCCCGCCGACGTTCACGGCCTGCAACAGATCAAGCCCATCTATACAAAACTCAAAGGCTGGCGCGAATCCACCGAGGCTATCTCCGAATTCGACAAGCTGCCCAAGGCCGCGCGCGACTACCTCCATTTTCAGGAGAAAGAGAGCGGCGCGAAAATCGCCATGGTCTCCACCGGCCCCGATCGCGAGCAGACCATCGTGCTCCCCAATTTTGCGGCTGCGCTCAACGAGATTCACGGGTAAACTAATCCCACCCCCGACCGTCTACGATTTCTTAGACCAGTTCTTGAGACTGATCCCTGATTGCGTGGTCACCGGGCTCTGCGCAAGCATTCAAAGTGCAACAGGAAGGAACCTTTTCCCATGATCAGCTTTACTGTTCGAATGAAGTTCGCGCCTGAAGACAGGGAAGACGTTGCCGAAGTCCTGCGCCTGCTCACCGAGGCATCGCGCCAGGAACCCGGTTGCATCAGCTACATCCCGCACCGCATCGAGGGCGACCCCGACGCCGTCCTCATCTACGAGCAATACAAAGACTCGGCCGCCGCCGACGCACACCGCCAGTCGCCGCACTTCACTAAATATGCCGTCTGCGGCCTTTACCAGAAAATGCTCGATCGCAGCCGCGAGGACCTCGTCGCCCTCGCCTGAACTCCATCCACCTTCCCGTCACGCACGCGCGCGCGCCACAATCCTCAAGCTCTCGCTCACCTCCGGCATACCGTCAAACGCCGGATGCACAGCTCCCATCAACGCGGGAATCAGGTCCGGCGCCACCGGCCGCGACAGCAGGTATCCCTGGAACAGGTCGCAGTGCAACTCCCGCAAACAGGCAAGCTGCTGCTCGGTTTCTACTCCCTCCGCCACCACCTTGTGACCCAGCGTGTGCGCCATCGTAATAATGGCCTGCACAATCGTGTGCGCATTCTCCGTGCAGTTTGGCGTCATGAACGACTTGTCGATCTTCAGAATCGAGGCGCCCAGCTGGCTCAGCCGCGACAGCGACGAATGCCCGGTCCCGAAATCGTCGATCGAAAACTCGATGCCCTTTGCGGACAGCGCCTTCATCTGCTCCGTCACATCGGCCACATTGCGCATCGCTACCGATTCCGTCACTTCAATGTGCATCAGGCGCGGATCGATCGAGTAGCGCTCGAGCGTCGACATTAGGCGGCGCGCAAAATCCACGTGCACAATCTGCAGACCTGAAACATTCACCGCGACAGGCACCAGCGGCACACCCTCCGACTTCCAGATCAGCAATTGCCGGCACGCTTCCTCGATCACCCACTCGCCCAATGGAATGATGAGCCCCGCAGCCTCTGCAATCGGAATCAGCTTGACAGGACTTACAACTCCGAAATCCGGGTGATCCAGCCGCAGGAGTGCTTCCATGCTGCAAATCGTCCCGTCGAGTCCATAAATCGGTTGATACGCCAGATGCAGTCCGCCCTCGTCCATCCGCGTCCGCAAATAGGCTTCCAGCTCCATCTGCTCTTCCGCGGCTTTGCGCAACTCGGCTGAAAACCACTCAGCTCTACTTCCTCCGGCGGCCTTCGCCTCGACGCGCGCCCGCTCCGCGCCGCGCCACAGCGCCAATGCATCCACTCCGTCATCTGGACCCACCGCCACCCCAATGCTCACCGGCAGCTCAATCTTGTACCCCTGAATGATGAGCGGTTCCGCTATCGCCCCCAGCAGATCGTGCACCGCCTGCTCCGCCGTCACCGTGCTTTTCAACCCGGTCACCACAATCGTGAACTCGTCCCCGCCCGTGCGGGCAACAATATCCAACGACCGCAACCGCGATACAAATAATTCCGCCACCCGCTCAATACACTCGTCGCCGATTCGCAGTCCATACACATCGTTCACGCGCTTGAAACGATCGATGTCGATCGAAAGCACAGCAAGCTTTTCCTTCGCCTCCACCGCGTGCTTCACCGCCTTGGCCAACAAGTCCGGAAGCAGAATACGATTCGGTAGCCCCGTCAGCTGATCGTGTACCGCCTTACGGTCCAGTTCATGCTTCAGCTCTTCCTGCTCCGTCACATCGATCGCCATCGCAAAGCGGCAACGCTTGCCTTGGAAGACCGTTTCGCGCACCCGCACATCGAAAAAGACATTGGCGCCGTCCTTGCGCAGTTGGCGCACTTTCCGATGATGGGTCTCCTGCCCCGAACGAACGTTCCCCTTCGTAACCTCCCATACCTCTGGAGGCAGAACATCGGTCAGCTTCAGCTGCAGAAACTCCTCGCGTGTGTACCCATGCAGATCGAGCGCCGCCTGATTGGCCCCGAGAAAGCGCAGTGTGTCGATTTCCACCAGCCAGAGCGGCTCAGGATTGCCATCGAACAGAAGCTGGTAATCCTCTCCCAGCGCATGCGCCGCGCGCGTGTCTTCTTCGATCACCACCAGGATCATGCCGACGGCAACGCAAAACTTGGGTACATTCCACACTTCGCGATCGATCGCAAAATGTGGCCACAGCCGCGCAGCCCAGTAAGCCAGAGGGAACACCGCGCCCCACGCCGCGAATCCCCCGATCATCGTTTTCAAGGCTGCGGATTGATACCAGCCGTTCGCATAGAAATCAATTGCGGCGATGAAGTAGATCTCGCCCAGAAGCGCATAAATCACAATCTCAGGCTGGCCATAAAGGACCCCCGCCAACATCCACGCCCCGGTCGTTAGGCATACCAGCGCCGACAATGCGAAGAACTGTAGCCGGATCTTGCGCGCCTGCATCGCGAGAAAGACGGCATCCGCCTGGCGCGCCGCAACCAGCACCGCCAGCACCCACCTTGGGCATGTTCCGTCCACCGCCAGGCTCAGCGCCACGAGCGTCAGCACCACCAGGCCCATGCCGAGGTGCTTCACCAGTTTTCCCTTCGCTCGGTGGATGGTCGCAGAGAAGACGAAGCAGGTTCCACCCACTGCGAGGGCGCTAATGCTTATCGAGCCATGAACCACCTGCCATCCATGCCCCGTAGGTTGCCAGAGTTCCGCTAGGAAATGAGCCAGGATGCTCAGCCAGCCCGCCGTCCATAAGCGCAGCCGAACATCCCCGCGCCCCGAAGACATGGCTGCAAACAGAAAGACAAATAGGCCGACAATCACCGCATCCACTAAGAATTCTTGCATTTCGCTCGCCCACCTGTTCCGCTTGGCAGTCGCTAGAGCCGTCTCAGACCGCTCCTGCTTTTGCGTACCGCCGCCCGCTACGACTGGAAACGGAGTAGCAATTCCGGAATCGCCCTAAAATTGAAATCTTCCAACCCATCGACGCCAATTGATCCCGGCCTGAGTCCAAATGAAAGAGGTCTGGTTTCTTTCGTCATGCTGCCGCTTCGATATGTGTCTCAATCGCGGACATTTCGGCCCAAACCCTTCAGCCGCAGCCGTTCAGACCCAAAACTGGCCCTGTCGAGAAACACAAATTCCAACCCATCGAAACGCATTCCGCCGGCCAACTATCGCCCGCATCCGGCCCTTTACCAACCGGGACTCAAACCTAAACCCAAACCAGAGTCGAAACTAGGACCAGAACGGGGAATTGACCCGCGCATTCCTTCGGGTCTACCATCCGATACGCCTATGTGGACTCCGGGCCTCAACTCACCAGCCATCGGCAAGCGCCGCCTAGCAGCAGGATTCGTTCTGCTGTTCGCACTTGGTCCCGCTCTCTCGCTTAGCGCCATGCCCCGCGGAGAACGCCACGAGGTCCGTCATGAAATCGACCACCTCGAGGATCATTGGCGCGACGCCATCCTGAACCGAAACGTCGCCGCCATGGATGCCCTGCTGGCCAGCGATTACATGGCCATCACCGCCAATGGCACGCTCCAGTCGAAAGACGAAACTCTCGCCAATCTGCGCAGCGGCACTCTCCACATCAAGTCGATCGACATTACCGACCGCAAAGTGCGCTTCTACGGTGCTACGGCCCTCGTCACCTCGCGCGCCGAAGTCAGCGGCACCACCCCCGAGGGCGACCTCACCGGTAGCTATCGCTACACTCGCGTCTACGTGCGTGATGCCAGCGGCGTCTGGCGCATCGTAAGCTTTGAGGCCAGCCGCATCCGCCAGCCCGACGACCATAAGTAGCGCTTCCAGGCGGTTTTGTCGAACGAATGGAGTTTCGAACAATTGGCAGATGCGCTGCAGCGCCTCGTCGGTCAATTTGAAAATGACCCGTCGCTCCTCGAGCCGAACCAGCTTCGCCGACGCCTGGAAGCACTCGACCGCATGGACGCTTACTTCCCCGATATCGCTCAATCAGCATTCGGGACCGAGTCAACCGACGCGGATCTCTGTCGTCAGGCAAAAGCAATTTGCGCCCGGTTCGAAGCCGTGAATAGTGGACTCTACGAAGCCGTTCGAAGGGATATTCAACGCGGGCTCGGATCCGACACTTTGCTCCGTTGGCTCCACGCACCACCAAAGGAAGAAATGGTCACGCCGGCCGACGGCATGGGTTATGACTATCTCGACGAGCTGATCAGCGGAGTCTTTCAATTCGAAGAGCCCATCGCGGGACATGCTCAGAAGGAACCGGAAATCGTGCCCTATCAGCCGACCCCGGCGCGCCACATCTTCGGTCTCATCGGCCTCGCTGCGCTCACAGCATCCGATGTTCTTGTCGATTTTGGCTCCGGGATGGGCCATGTTCCTTTGCTCGTCTCCATTTGCACGCAAGCCCGCAGCATAGGCATCGAGTTGGAGGCGAACTATATCCAGCGCGCCCAGCAATGCGCACAGTCGCTGAATCTCAAGAACGTTACGTTTCTTCATCAGGATGCGCGAGAGGCGGATTTGTCCAGCGGCACAGTCTTTTATCTCTACACGCCCTTTACAGGGTCTGTCTTAAGAAGCGTGCTCGACCGCCTGCGACGCGAAGCGGCGACGCGTCGAATCCGAATCTGCACCTATGGTCCATGTACGTCTGTCATCGCGAACGAGCTCTGGCTTGAGGCAGTCGAAGCGCCAGAGCCACATCGGATTGCTCTCTTCAATTCTCGCGAGATGAGCGCAGCGCCTTAAAATAAGCCGATGCCCGAACTCCCAGAGGTGGAAACCATCGCCCGTGGTGTCGATGCCCGCGTGCGGGGCGATCGCATCCTCCACGCCTGGTTCGGCTCGCATCGCGAACCATTCAAAAACCCGCCATCCATACAAATGCAAGGCCTCGAGGGCCGCACCATCCTCGGCGTCGAGCGCGTCGGTAAGCACATCGTCTGCAACCTCGGCTTTTCCACCACGCCTCAGAAAAAGAGCGCTCGCAAGCCGGCGTCTCAACCCGCCGCGCAAAAATCTACTGCCCAATGGCCCTCTGCCCAATGGATAGTCCACCTCGGCATGACCGGCCGTCTCCTCGTCACCACTCCCGACGCACCAGTCGCCCCGCACACCCACGCGCGCCTCACCCTGGCCAGCGGCCGCGAGTTGCGCTTCGTTGACCCACGCCGCTTCGGCCGTCTCGAATTCCGCGATCTCGCAGACAACAACGGCATGGACGCGCCGGTCCCTGGCACACCCCAATTTTTAGCTCCCCGATTCTTAGCTCCCGGCGCCGAACCGCTCAGCATTCAACCGGCCGAATTCGCAGCCCTCTTCCGTGGCCGCCGCCTCGCGATCAAAGCGGCCTTGCTCAACCAGACGCTTCTCTCCGGTGTAGGCAACATCTACGCCGATGAAGGCCTCTTTCGCGCCGCCATTCGACCCCGCCGCAGCGCCGGGCGCCTCACCCGCGTCGAACTCGAGCGCCTGCGGCTCGCCCTCCGCGAAGTCCTCCAGCACGCCATCCGCCTCGGCGGTTCTTCTGTTTCCGACTACGTCGATGCCGAAGGCGTGCGCGGCTTTTTCCAGCTCGAGCACCGCGTGTACCAGCGCACCGGCCAGCCCTGCCTCACCTGCAAAACACCCATCAAGCGCATCACTATCGCCGGCCGCAGCACCCACTACTGCCCCCATTGCCAGCACTGATCCCGACTCCATCTTCCGTCCGAAAAACTGTCCAACTTTGGATGACAATTCTCGCCCCAACAGATGCCAACCCATCTTCTCCGTTACGGTATCTATGGTTTTCCACAGAATTCCGTCAAATAGCTACTGGAATCGAGAAAAAACACGCCTCAATAGCGACGTAAATCCTTGAAACGAATAGNNGATTCCGGCCAGCCCACAAAAAAGCAGGCGTCGGCAAGAGCATCCGCCCCAGGAGCATAAGCCTAGGAGGCGGCCCCGAAAAGAGGGACGACCGGCCGGGGAGCCTGCGATAGGCACGGTGGAGAAATCCACCGGCCATGATTTGCTGGGAGGCCAGTGACCAGCACGGGAAACGCAAAACGCCATCCGAAAGGGTGGCGTTTTGTGCACCACCGGGCTTAATTCGAATCGCTTCATTCTGCTCGATTATTAAGATACTGTTTTTGATTACCCTCGTTTGCTGTCCGGACTTGCACAGCAGGTCGGCTCGCTGTAGTATCAGATTTGCCTGTCAAAGCGGCTGAAGCGGACCACCCTGCTCAGGAAGTTAAGGGAAGTGAAAGCTCGCCGCCGATGAAGGGATTCTTCGCCAGCCTCTAGAGACTTAAATAGTCCGAGTGCGGCGAATGCCCCAGAGAAAGGGCATTTACCCAGAGAAACGCTGGCCGCTCCGTACCGATCCTCGCAACCGGAAAGAGTTGTTGCAGGTTTTGGCGTACCAGGTGACCAGAGCGTTTTCACAGGGTCAGTACCCAGGGAGAGCCACCTTTCGCTTGTTTGGTTTTTCGTCGCACAGTTCGTCGGCTTCGATAGCAAGGGCCTCACTCGCTGTGAAAAGACTATAGTTCCACGGGAACAAGGATTGATTGCGTGCGAACAACGACTCGCCGCAGTCTTTCCAGTTCCGGATAGGAAAAGCAACTGCTCGCCACCATTCCCCCGTCCCATCAGGACGCGTGGCGCGCAAAGGGATCCAGCTCCCACCTTGGGAAAACTGGGCCCCGCAACGCAAATGCACAATAAAGAAATGTGCCAGGAAGTACACGCATGACGACAGAACCGACCCAGCCCCAGCCAGAGATGGGGTCGGCCCAGACAAATGGTCTTGGGCCGTCGCAGGGGCATCGCCGCCGCAGGCGCCGCCGCAAGAATAAGTCCAGCCAGCAGCCAGGCACGCCGCAGCCCCAACAGGCTCAGGCCCAGCCACCGCAAATGCAGGCGCCGCCCCAACCGCAGCCTTCGCAGCAGAAACCGCCCCACGTCCGCCAAAACCAGGGACGCAAGAAGAAGAAATTCTTCCAGAAGGGCAGCGGCGCTGGCAGCAACGGTCAGGGCCCGCAGCCGGGCAACAGCATCAATGCGCCCAGCAACGGCCGCCGCAAGGACAGGCAAAAAGGGCCGCGCATGTTCGTCGGCCCAATGGACCACAGCTACCGCGTCGCAAACGGCAACGTCGCCGACGGTCCGCCCTCCACCATCCCCACCTCGTCCAACGGCCACGGCAGCTACTACCCAGATGTCTATCAGGCCGCTCCGGCGCCGGTCCGCGAAGACGCCCCCACGCGCATCTTCTGTTTCATCGAGGACCTCTTCTTTCAGGCCAAGATTCAGGAGACCTCGCGCAAGCTCGGCATTAAGGTTGAATTCGTCAAGGGCGACAAGGAGGCCGTCGCGCGCCTCATCGATTCACCCGACGCCGCCAAGCCGACGCTCGTCGTCTTCGACTTGAATAACCTCAGCGCCAAGCCCCTGTCGCTCATTCCCAAAATCAAAACCAAATTCAAAAAGGCGACCTCCATCATCGGCTTCCTTAACCACCTGCAAGGCGACCTGAAAGCGAAAGCCGTCGAAGTGGGCTGCGACACCGTAATGCCGCGCTCCGCCTTCTCGCAAAGCCTGCCCAACCTGCTCCGCCGCTACGGCCTCGAAGAAGAAGACGAATCCATCGCCCAGCCAATGTAAAAGCAGGGAACAGGGAATCGGCAACAGGGAACAGAAAGGCGCATCCGTATCGGGTGCGCTTTTTTGCTTTTGGATGGATTCTTCGAACCAGAATCTCCTCAATGGATGTTTCGAATCGTGATAACCGCCTGCACGGACTACGGGATTCCGTCGCGCCTGTTCCCTGTTCCCTGTTCCCTAGTCCCTGGTCCCTGGTCCCTAGTCCCTATTTTCGCGTCACCGTCTCCTCCGCCGCCCCCAGCACATGCCCCGTCTTGTGATCCACAAGAAACACCACCAGGCGCACCGGCCCATTCGCTTCCTCTTTGTGGGTCAGACTCCCGCCCGCAATCTTCAGGTCGCGCCCGTCCACCGTATTCCCACCGAACTCCTTCATCACCCGCACCACCGCCACATGATGCAGCGTCCGTCCCGCATTTTCGCCGCGCGCTACTTCGGAGTGTGTCTCATCCGCCGCAAGCACCGCCACCAGCCGCGCTCCTGTATCCGTCGCGCCATGCACCGTGAACGCAGCCGCGCCATTCTCCCACCGCGCCTTCTCGATCGTCAGCTTCCCCTTCGGCCGCGCCACCGCGGCCTGCATCGCGGCTTCCAACGCCTGCGCATTATTCCCCACAAACTGCGCCGCCCCATCCACCACCATCTGCGGTGTGTAGCTGTCCTGCAGTCCAAACCGGTACACGTATTCCTTCTGCCGCTCCGTCATCTCCTCCAACGAGAAAGGATCGCGCCACCCCTGATGATCCCAATACGTCACGTGCTCGCTCAACACAATCGCATGCGCGCCCGCAATCGGCTGCGTCTTGTCGAGCTCCTTGAGCAGCCGGTCTGCCGGAGGACAATCCGAGCATCCCTCCGAAGTGAACAACTCCACCAGCACCGNNGCACGATTCCTGATCCGCATCGAGAAAGCCATCTTTCTTCAGACTCCCGATCCTAGCGCCGCGTTACAAACAAACTCCACGCCCCAGCGATGAACCGGCCCCCAAACCCCACCAGCCGGTCACGCAAACCTTCCTGGGCCCCTTCCTCTCGTACCGGTATCGCGAAAAGCGACAGAGCACCGACCCAATTAACGACCGCCGTCTCGAAACTAACGCAGCCATCCTGGTGCAAAGATCGAAGGACCCGCAGTTGTTCTTCACACTGCCTCAATCCGCGCGACCATGGGTGCCCCATGTCCCTGCCGTTGGGACATGGGAAAGCAACGAACCAACCCAGCGGTCGTCCAAACCGTGCACGCCCGTTTATGCTGAACCCATGACCGGCCCTAGCCGCTTCGGCTTGCGCGCGCTTCTCGCCATTCTTCTCTGCGTCGTGCCTGCGTGCGCTCTTTCACCCNNCCCCCAGTCATCCTCACGCCAGCGCTAGTGGAGGCAGGATCGCCGGAATTGATCCGCCTCAATGAAGTGGACGAAGCAGTCCGCATCGACGGCGAATGGCTGGGCCGCAAGCTCCAATTCTTCCCCTCCCGCGACCACCGCACATGGTTCGCCCTGGCCGGCGTCGACGTCGAAAATCCCGCAGCACCGTCAACGCTGCAAATCCATCTGCACTTTTCCAACAACACCACACACGACCTGACCCAGACCATCGAAATCCACCCCGCCCACTACCGCACCGGCGTCCTCACCGTCTCACCCAAATTCGTCGAGCCCGACCCTGACGAGCTCAAGCAAATCGCCGCCGACAGCGAGATCAAAGCCAAGGTCTTCGCCACCAGCGCCGCCGAGCCCCTCTGGTCCGGCAGCTTCCGCGCCCCCGTCCACTCCCCGCCCACCGACAGCTTCGGCACCCGCCGCACCTTCAACGGCAAGCTCGCCAGCATTCACAAGGGCATGGATTTTCGCGCGCCCCTGGGCACCGTCGTCAGGGCAGGGAACAGCGGCGCCGTCGTCCTCGCCCGACCGCTCTACTACGAAGGCAACTGCGTCGTGATCGATCACGGCCTCGGTCTCTACACGCTCTCCATGCACTTCAGCCGCATCGATGTCCACGAGGGCCAACACGTCAGCGCCGGCGATCCATTAGGCCTAAGCGGCGCAACGGGCCGCGTCACCGGTCCCCATCTCCACTGGGCCGTCCGCTGGCAAAACGCCTACCTCGACCCCGCCAAGCTCCTCCGCCTCAACCTCAGCTCCGTGCGCTAAGCAGTTCCAGTGGGCCGGCGTTTGAAGGGTACGGGCTTTAGACCGTGCGTGAGAGCTCAACTTGCAGGCTGACTCGCTGGCTTGCTACGCCGCGAAGCGGCGCTAACTTGCTGAGCTTGATTGAAAAACAGGTTCATTAGAAAATTGAGCACATTGCAAGCCAGGGATTCCCACGCAGACACTTTAGCCCGCACATAACTTCACAAGATCCGAGGGCTTTGGCCACTGAGGGAAACTCGGCTCTATTACGTTTCCCCGGCAGGTGCCCCGCACGCAACACGAAGAAGGGCCGCCAAAATGGATCGATCCCCTCCTGTCACCCGCATCAACATCTCTTGCAAACCCCCGTCAGGCAGCGACATTCTCCCTTTACAACCATGCCGAGAGGTACAATTCGAGCGAATTGAAAACGCAGCTCCGGTTTAGAGTGCGTCTGTGAGGATCTGGTCCAATCCGCCCTCTTTCAAAAACTACCGGCCGCGAATTTTGCCGCTCCTATTGCTATTGTTCGTGGCAAGCCATCCATCATTCGCCGAGGCCCAACTCACGGGTCCAATCACAGTCAAACAGTTGGAGAGCTTTGTAGAGTTCGTACACGGCAAGCCGGATGCAGAGGTGGCAAGTGAAATTGCCGGCATGGAACTCACCGAACGGCTGAGCACTGTTAGGTTCGCACGCTGCCAGGCGAGTCTCTCCGGACCGCGTGCCAAGACAGCTCTTCTCGTTCTTGCCGACCGGTCTGCAATCCTCGACCCTCCCGCCGACGAAATACTCGCCAAAGAAAACCCCGACCTTGCTACCCAAAAGAAGATGATCGCGCTCACCGTGGACTATGTGAACAACACCATCCACCGTCTGCCGAACCTGTCCGCCACGCGCATCACCACCACGTTTGAGCGCGTTTCTACGTCGAAAAAGCCTATGCATCCGGCCGCAAAAAGCAGCGTTGTGATCCTGTATCGTGACGGGCAAGAGCAGGTGCGTTCCCGCAGGCTTTACAAAGCGGTTGGGTTGACCACTTCAGGCGAGTTTGGGCCGATTCTCAATACGGCCCTGCTTGACGCCGTGCATGGAAATCTGCAATGGAGCCGCTGGGAGCAAGGAGCGGCAGGTCCCGAAGCAGTTTTCCGCTATTCGATAAACTCGCGGAAGTCCCATTACAACGTCGATGGGGAAACCACCGCTTATTCAGGTGAGATCGCGATCGACCCGTCCAGTGGAGCGATCCTCCGTATTGTCTTCAGAACAGATCTGGATCTGTCTAATCCTTTCGGAATGTTCTCCCCGCTTTCGCGTACCGCGGACATATCGCTTGAATACGGTCCCGTCGAACTCGGCGGCAAGACCTATATCTGTCCGCTGAAAGGCGTCGCCCTTTCGAACAGGATGGACTTGACGTCCTCGATGCAACCGGACTTGATGTGGCTCAATGACAGAGTCTTCGAAAACTATCATCTCTTTCGATCCGACGTACGCATCATTCCGGATTTCGGTGAAGTTCATTGAATCCTTGAACGGTGCCCGCCCGTCGCGAAGTGCGCAGATATTTCAGCCTCAGCCCCGCTCATCCACCGTTCTTCAGAGATGAATACGGAGGGAGCAGAGGCCTTCAGGCCTCTGAAATCCGGCTGCAGAGAGAAAGGGCTTCAGCCCAGATTCGCCATTCAGGCTAGGCCTCAGATCCCCTCGCCCATCGACACATAATCGCGGGCGTAGTCGAGTTCCTTGCGGTACGCGACGCGCTCAGCCTGCTCAGCCGCAAACGGCTCCGGCTGCCCCGCCTGCGCGCCGAGCCGCTCCTCCAGCTCGTCCACGCGCGCCGACAGCGCAATCAGCGCATCCGACAGCGGGTCCTTGATCTCATGCGGATCGGTAATCAGCACCCGCTTGCCGCCCTGGTAGACGATGTGCGCAGGCACACCCACCACTGTCGAGTCCGGCGGCACATCGCGCACCACCACAGAACCCGCGCCCACGCGTGAGTTCTCACCAATCACAATATTGCCCAGAATGTTCGCGGTGTTCCCGACGAAAACGCCGTTGCGCAGCGTAGGATGCCGTTTGCCCTCCTCCTTGCCCGTGCCGCCCAGCGTCACGCCCTGGTACAGCGTCACGTCATCGCCAACAATTGCCGTCTCGCCGATCACCACACCCATCCCGTGATCGATAAACACCCGACGCCCAATCCGCGCGCCCGGATGAATCTCCACGCCAGTCCAGAAGCGGGTGACCTGCGACATCAGACGCGGCAGAAATCGATACCCCTTGCACCACAACCAGTGATGCACGTGATGCGCCCACACCGCGTGCAGCCCCGGATAAAACAGCAGCACCATCGCCCGCGAGGTTGCCGCGGGATCGCGCTCGAACACGCACTGCACATCCTCGCGAATCAAGTCGATCAGGTTCATGAAGGCAGCGCGGAGGTCGGCGTTTGCAGCGCCTGCTGACGAAGGTCATCGAACAGCAGCGTGGACAGATACCGCTCGCCAAAGCTTGGGATGATGACGACGATCAGCTTGCCCGCATGCCTCGGCTCGCGCGCCACCTTCAGCGCCGCATGCACCGCCGCACCGGACGAGATACCCACCAGCAGGCCCTCCTCGCGCGGCAGCCGTCGCGCCATCGCAAAGGCCTCGTCGTTCGTCACTTGAATGATCTCGTCGATCAAATCTGTACGAAGTACCTTGGGCACAAACCCCGCGCCGATGCCTTGGATCTTATGCGGCCCAGGCGCTCCGCCCGAAAGCACAGCACTGT
>PLKY01000201.1 GCA_003140785.1 Acidobacteriaceae bacterium
TGCCGAAGATCACGGTGATCGTCGGCGGCAGTTTTGGCGCAGGCCACTACGCGATGTGCGGCAAGGCGTACGATCCGCGCTTTCTGTTTGCGTGGCCCACGGCGCGCTACGCGGTGATGAGCGGCGCCTCTGCGGCAAACACATTGGCCGAGGTTCGCGCCAAGCAGATGGAGCGGGGAGGAAAGGTCTTGTCCGATAAGGAGAGAGCCGCTCTGCACGAAGAGATTCGCGCCACATACGACGAGCAGGCCGACCCGCGCTATGGGGCCGCGCGGCTGTGGATCGATGCCATCATTGATCCAGCGATAACGCGGAACGTTCTGATCGCGGCGTTGGAGGCCTGTGCCTTGAATCCCGAGGTGGCCCGATTCAACCCCGGAGTTCTGCAGACATGATCGGCCCCGCGTGACAAGAGAGATGGATGCATCTCATCAAAGTGGAACGTGAGTCAAGTGGATCATCGAAATAGGACTTCAGAAGGAGCGTAAACATGGGCGTTGCGCTTGAAACAGCCGGGAGCCTGTATCCGTTCGTCTTGAACGAGGAGCAGGAGCATCTGCGGCGGGAGATTCGCGACTTTGCAGCGCGCGAGATTGCGCCCAACGTGATGGCGTGGGACGAAGCCAGCGAGTTTCCTGCTGCGACCGTAAAGAAGCTTGGCGCGATGGGCTTGCTGGGCGTGATCTTTCCTCCCGAATATGGTGGAGCGGGCCTTGGCTACGTGGACTACGTGCTTGCGATTGAAGAACTGTCCGCCGTGGATGGATCGATGGGCATTATCGTTGCCGCGCACAATTCGCTCGGCACGAATCACATTTTTCTTTCCGGCAATGATACGCAGAAACGGAAATACGTGCCACGCCTCGCGAGCGGTGAATGGCTGGCGGCTTGGGCGCTGACCGAACCAGGGTCGGGTTCCGATGCCAGCAACGCGCGCACCACAGCAGAGAAAAAGGGCGACCGTTATGTGCTGAACGGCAACAAGACGTTCATCACCAATGGACGCTACGCCGACGTCATCGTCGTAATTGCAGTGACCGACAAGAGCAAAGGAACGCATGGTCTTTCGGCCTTCATCGTTGAAAAAGAGACCAAGGGATTCCGGCCGGGCAAAAAAGAGAACAAGCTGGGCCTGCGCGCCAGCGATACCAGCGAGCTGATCTTTGAAGACTGCGAGATTCCGGCAGAAAACCTGCTCGGCGCCGAAGGCGAAGGATTCATCGATGCCATGCGCGTGCTCGATGGCGGCAGAATCTCCATTGCTGCACTGGCCCTCGGAATTGGGCGCGGCGCGCTCGACGCAACATTGAAATATGTGAAGGAGCGTCGCCAATTCGGAAAAGCAATCGCGGAATTTCAAGGCATTCAATGGAAGCTGGCCGACATGGCGACAGAGCTCGACGCAGCGCGCCTGCTCACTCAGCGGGCGGCAGTGCTTAAAGACGCGGGCCGCAAAGTCACGCGCGAGTCTTCCATGGCCAAACTCTTTGCGAGCGAAGTGGCCGTCCGCATCTGCGATGAGGCGGTGCAGTTGTTTGGCGGCTACGGCTTCATCAAGGACTATCCAGCGGAAAAATTTTATCGCGACGTCAAGCTGTGCACCATCGGCGAAGGCACAAGCGAGATTCAGCGCATGGTGATTGCCCGCGAAATCCTGAAAGTGCATCCATCGAGGGGGTAACTGGCCGTCACGGGCGGGCGCGCCTTCGGCGCCTGGTTTCGTGGGACTGCGAGCAACTTGGCGCTCGCGTTGCTCGCAATGAGCTCTGCACGCGGGAAGTAAATCATCGAATTGCGATAAAGAGAAGAATGGCAGACGCAGTCAAAATCATCGAATGCCCGCGCGATGCCTGGCAGGGATTGCACACGCAGATTCCGACCGAGGCGAAAGCGGACTACCTGCGCAAGCTCATCGATGCCGGGTTTACCCACATCGATGCGGTCAGTTTTGTTTCGCCCGCCGCGATTCCGCAAATGGCAGACTCCGAGCAAGTGCTCGAGCTTGTGGCGCCGCCCGAGCACGTAGAGATTATCGGCATCGTCGTCAATCAGAAAGGCGCCGAGCGCGCCATTCGCACCAATGCCGTGCAGACCATGGGATTTCCGTATTCGATCTCCGCTGAATTTCTCAACCGCAACCAGCATCAGACTCCGGAGGAAGCGTTGGATACCTTGGAAAGGATCGCGTCGCTGGGGCAGAACGCGGGTCTCGATGTAGTGGCGTATGTGTCGATGGCCTTCGGAAACCCCTACGGCGAACCGTGGAATGTGGAGGAAGTGGTGGCCGCGTGCGACCTCCTCATCGATTCAGGGGTGCAGGCCATTTCGCTTGCCGACACAGTGGGGCTTGCAACTTCCGAACAGATCACGGAGACGGTGGGCGCGGTCTTCGCGGTTCACGAGGGCTTCGAAATTGGAGTGCATCTACACGCGCGGCCTGCCGAGGCAGCTGATCGCATTCGAGCGGCGTTTCAGGCCGGTTGTCGTCGATTCGACTCTGCCATCGGCGGGCTCGGAGGCTGCCCCTTTGCGCAGGACACGCTGGTAGGAAACCTCCCGACAGAGATTTTGGTTGCCGTGCTGCGCGAGAGCGGCGCAAAGCTTCCCAAGCTCGTTCCGCTGGATGATTTGCTGGAGGCCAATTCGGAAATCGCAGGCCGATTTTCTGCGCCGGTGCAATAGGGAGTGAGCCCCTTGAAGTCGACGCTCTGACTGATTGCGGATCAGCAGCTCGAAAAGGCTACCCCACTCAGTGGTCTGCGAAAATAGAAGTGCATGCTCTCTCTGCAAAATGCCGGCAAGCGGTTTGGTCCGCGCGTTCTTTTTCTCGAAGCCGATTGGCTCATTCGCAGCAACGAGAAAACCGCGCTTGTCGGTGCCAACGGCACCGGAAAATCCACGCTGATGAAGGTGCTCGCCGGTCTCGAAAGCCTTGATTACGGCATGATGCAGCATACCCGCGGCATGAGCATCGGCTACCTTCCGCAGGAGGGGCTGCAGCTGACCGGCCGCACCATCTTTGAAGAGTGCCTGACGGTCTTCGACGAATTGCGCGCGATGGAGGGCGAGATCGAACGCGCTGCAGGGCAGATGACTGAGCTCGATCACGCCAGTCCCGAATATGAAGCAGCGGCCGAGCGCTACTCCATGCTGCAGGAGCGGTTCCACGTCCTCGACGGCTACGCGCTGGACGCGCAGGTCGGGGCAGTGCTCACCGGACTCGGCTTCGTCAAGGAGGACTGGACGCGGCTGACCGACGAATTCTCCGGCGGCTGGCAGATGCGAATTGCGCTGGCCAAACTGCTGCTCGCGAGGCCGAATCTTCTGCTCCTCGACGAGCCCACCAACCATCTCGATCTCGAAACGCGCAACTGGCTCGAAGGCTATCTGAAGGGCTATCCCTTCGGCTACATTCTCATCTCGCACGATCGCTACTTTCTCGACGTCACCATCGACCGCACCGTGGAGATATGGAACAAGCGCCTCACCATTTATCAGGGCAATTACACGAAGTATCTTTCGCAGAAGGAAGAGCGACGCACGCAGCTCGTTGCCGCCTACAAGAATCAGCGCGAGCAGATCGAGCATCTTGAAACCTTCATCAATCGCTTTCGCGCTCAGGCCACCAAGGCCAAGCAGGTGCAGTCGCGCATCAAGGAACTCGAAAAAATCGAGCGCATCGAGATTCCCGAGGAAGAGCCGGTCATCCACTTCAAGTTTCCGCAGCCTCCGCCTTCGGGGCGAATGGTGGTTGAGGCGGAAGGGCTCGCAAAGAGCTACGGCGCGAAGCAGGTCTTCGCCAATGCTCGCCTCTCCATCGAGCGCGGTGACCGAGTCGCGCTTGTCGGCGTGAACGGAGCGGGCAAATCCACGCTGATCAAGCTGCTGACGGGTGCGGAAACACCGACCGGCGGTACCGTCCGCCTCGGCCACAACGTTGTTAGCGAATATTTCGCGCAGGACCAGTACAAGGTGCTCGACGGCGATGCACGCATGCTCGACGACATCAGCCGCGCCGCCGTCAAAGTGCCCGAGTCCGCGCTGCGGTCGCTGCTCGGCTGCTTTTTGTTTTCCGGTGACGACGTCTTCAAGAAGCTCGGCGTACTTTCCGGCGGAGAGCGCAACCGCTTTGCGCTGGCACGGATCCTGGTGTCGCCGTCGAACTTCCTGCTGCTTGACGAGCCGACCAACCACCTGG
>PLKY01000030.1:0-5660 GCA_003140785.1 Acidobacteriaceae bacterium
AATACGGCGGTGTGCTTCAAACCACGGACCGTGACTTCGGCCGGTTTCCAGGCCTGCGCTGGGTGAACCCGCTGCAGAACCGCTGACGCCCGTCCCGAAACGCGAAAGGTTACTGCTCTGCACTACCCCTCACGCCGTCATCGTCGAAGCGCGGAATCCCAAAATGGCCGCGCAGGTGGAGCAGATCGACCGGGCTCAGATTCCCGGCCACCGTGACCAGAGTCAGGCTCTTCGGCGTCTCTGCCAGGATCACCGCGCCACGCACGTTGACGCCGTCCATCACCACCCAAACGTCGGTTGTTCCACTATGCACCGGACCGCCGGTTTTGGTTGTGGTCACAAGATGCTTCCAACCCCGCAGATGGTACGCCGCGCGGACTGACTCCACTTCAGACTCATCAGGAATGCCCGCGTCGCCGAAACGCATCGTGTGAACGCTGACGCCCTCAAGTTTGCGAATCACCTGGCGATCTTCTGCCTGCGAATCCGGAATCAAGCCGGCAGCCACACCGAGCATGTTCCGATCGAGCGTGAAGCTCGATTTCACTGCGGCCTGCAGGTTCAGCCGCTCAAGCGCGGGAGGCGTCCACTCAAGCGGTACCGGAGACANNCGATGCCGCCCCCGCAGACGGCGAATCAGAAGCCGACCGCGAGCCGTCTTGAGGCGTCACTCCCGTCCCCTGCGCAGTCGCCGGCACTAATCCTGCGCACGCCACACACACACCAACCAGCGCGATCCATTTCATGCTTCTATAAACGCGGTTCGGCGAAAAAAGTTACTCCGCTTGTGAACGTCGGATGAAATCCGTCCCCACTGTGTCGCGACAGGGCAAGATGAGATAAACTCATGCGGGAACGTTTGCGAAAGTCATTACCGCCGACGTCATGGAGGATACAAAGAAATTGGGAAAGAGCATGGTCCCGAAGAAGATATTCTTCACAAAGGGCGTAGGCAAGCACAAAGAGCGTTTGACCTCGTTCGAGCTGGCACTCCGTGATGCAGGAATCGCTTCGCAGAATCTGGTTCGCGTCTCGTCGATCTTTCCGCCGCAATGCAAGGTCATCCCTCGCAAAGAAGGTCTGAAGTATCTGGACCACGGCGAAGTGGTTTTCGCCGTCATCGCCGAGAACTCGACGCGCGAGCCGCACCGGCTGGTAGTTGCCAGCATCGGCGTAGCCATCCCCGCCGACCGCGACACTTACGGCTATCTCAGCGAGCACCACAGCTTCGGCGAGACCGAGGAACAGGCGGGCGAGTACGCGGAAGAACTGGCCGCTGAGATGCTCGCCACCACTCTCGACGTGGAATTCGATCCCGACAAAAGCTGGGACGAGAAGAAAGAAATCTACCGCTTTTCCAACAAGATTGTGCGCACCAGCAACGTAACCCAGTCTGCCGTGGGCGACAAGCGCGGACTCTGGACGACCACGATCGCTGCAGCCGTGCTGATTTTGGAAGTCTAGAATCCGCAACCTAGTCGCCGAAATTTAGTAGTAATCCGCAGCGCTTCTTAGGCCAATCTCGCCAGGCGGGGTTGGCCTTGCTGCATCAACTCGGAGAATGAACGAACCCGACATGGTCGATAAACGAAAATACAACGTTGGCTTGGTGCAAATGCGCATGGGGCCGGATCCGGAGGCGAACTTTGCCTCGGCAATCCGGCATATCCGTGAAGCTTCGCGGCTGGGTGCAAACATCGTGTGCCTACCCGAGCTCTTCCGCGCGCAGTATTTCTGCCAACGGGAAGATCTGCGCCTGTTTGACCTGGCCGAGCCGATTCCGGGCCCATCGACATCGGCGCTTGGCGAAGTTGCGCGCGAAGCCCGCGTGGTCATCGTGGCTTCTTTGTTTGAGCGTCGCGCACCGGGGCTTTATCACAACACGGCTGTGACGCTCGGATTGGATGGCAACATCGCCAGCGTCTATCGCAAGATGCACATCCCGGACGACCCCCTTTATTACGAGAAGTATTACTTTGCGCCCGGCGATCTGGGATTTCGTGCTGTCGATACAGCCTTTGGCCGAGTCGGCACCCTCGTTTGCTGGGACCAGTGGTACCCGGAAGGGGCTCGGCTCACGGCGTTGCAGGGCGCCGAGGTTCTCTTCTATCCCACCGCGATTGGCTGGCACCCCGCCGAGAAAGACGAATTCGGAGCGGCCCAATACGATGCGTGGCAGACCATTCAGAGGGCGCATGCCATTGCCAACGGCGTTTACGTGGCTGGGGTGAATCGCGTGGGCCACGAGCATGGCGACATTCTCGGCAACAAGGCCACCGGACCGGGCTTGCAGTTCTGGGGCGGCAGTTTTCTGGCCGACCCGTTCGGCCGCGTCGTTGCTAAAGCTTCCCATGATGCGGAGGAGATTCTGCTGGGCGAAATCGACGTGTCGCTGATTGAAGAGACACGCCGCAACTGGCCGTTTCTGCGCGACCGGCGCATCGATGCGTATGGGGCGATCACGAAGAGATTCTTGGACTAGAAGAGTATGAAGAACGAAGGTGATCGTTACGCGCTTCCCCCCAATACTTTCTCCATGGAACATAAACCCGATCCGGATGGGCCGGGGATTTACTTTATTTTTCTTAAGGAACGAAATGCACTGGGAGTTTTCTCGCCTGGACCAGATCGACTCCTTTACATCGGCAAGAGCGAGTCAAAGATCGAGGCAAGAAATCATGCAGAATATGAGGACAGCTCTCCATCAACACTGAGACGTTCTTTAGGGGCAATCCTTAGATCGAACTCCTTTCCGGATCACGCCGTTTTTCCGCGAAAGTCCAAGAGAAGTCTATCGGGGAAGGCCCTCAAAAAAGCAATTCAGAATTATCGGTTTTCGGATGAAAGCGAGGCTTTCTTAAGCGAATGGATGATCGGGCATCTGACGTATGACTATGACATCACCGCAGCAGGAGTTGAAGAGATTAAGGCGATGGAGCGCAAATATATTTCCCAATGGAATCCAGTTTTGAATCTGACGTACTGCAACCACCGCCTGAAGGTAGAACTTCAACAATCGCGCGAGCGATGCAGGCTCGAGGCCGGGAAAAAGAGTTGAAATCGATGAATAGTACACCGCGCGAACTCGGCTATCGCATGCCTGCCGAGTGGGAGCCGCATGAGGCCACCTGGCTGGCGTGGCCGCACAACCGCGAAGATTGGCCGGGAAAGTTTCAGCCCATTCCATGGGTCTATGCCGAAATCGTCCGGCTGCTCGCGGCGGGCGAGCGGGTCAACATCCTCGTCGAGGACGCCAAGGCAGAGAAGCTCGCCGCCGGCATCCTCAAGCGGGCCGGAGCCGACCTGGCCCAGGTCAGTTTTCACCATTGGCCAACGGACCGCGTATGGACTCGCGATTCCGGTCCGATCTTCGTCCGCAATCCCGAAGGGCGCGTCGCCGTTACCAACTGGCATTTCAACGCCTGGGCCAAATATTCCGATTGGCATTTGGACGATCAGATCCCCGGTCGAGTCGCTGAATTGCTTGGCCTTCCGGAATGGCAGCCGACGATTGAGATCGCGGACGAGCCCCGTCGATTAGTTCTTGAAGGCGGCTCGATTGACACAAACGGGCAGGGCACCCTGCTCACAACCGAGGAATGCCTGCTGAGTGAAGTCCAGCAGCGCAATCCTGGTGTAAGTCGCGGGCAGATAGAGCAGGCCTTTTATGAATACCTGGGCGTCGATCGAGTCATCTGGCTCGGTTGCGGTATTGCCGGCGATGACACACATGGCCACGTGGACGATATCAGCCGCTTCGTCGGCCCGACCACGATCGTCACTACCATCGAACCGAATACGAAAGACTCGAACCACGAACCGCTGGCCGAAAATCTTGCTCGACTAAAAGCCGCACGCACCCTCGACGGCAAGCAATTTTCGATTGTCGAATTGCCTGTGCCGCGGCCGGTTATCTTTCGCAAGCAACGGCTTCCGGCAAGCTACGCCAATTTTTATCTGGCGAATGGGCTGGTCCTGATGCCCACGTTTCATGATCCGAACGATCGCGTTGCGCTGAATATTCTGGCCGAAATTTTCCCGGATCGCGACGTGATCGGCATTCACAGCGTCGACTTGATCTGGGGGCTGGGTGCGCTTCACTGCATGACGCAGCATCAGCCCGCAGATGACGCAGACCTGAGTTAGAATTCTCGCAGGGAGTGGAGGCCATGGCCCTGACAGTCAAGGAAGCGATCCGGGCAGCGCGTTCCCATCTACTTGAACTTGCCCCTGAAATTGCTGTGATTGCGCCGGAAGACATTCGGCTTGAGGAGATCGAGCGCGCTGGCGATTTCGACTGGGCGATAACATTCAGCATTCCCGGTGGGTCCTCGCTGAACGGGTTTTCGTCCAACCCCTTCGGCTTCAATCGGGTTGCCAAGGTTGTCGTCGTCGATGGCTCGGATGGAAAGTTCGTCTCTTTGAAGCAACGGGCGGCATGAAGCTCTCCGAGTATCCCTCGCTGAGGTCCCATCTGGGCCGTCCAGCCGTCCTAGACAGCAATTTGCTCCTCTTGCATCTGTGCTGTGAGTTCGATCCGCCACTTGTTCATTCGTTCAAGCGCCTGAACATTTTCGATCCCGGAGATGCCGTTCTTCTCTCGGCTACCCTAGATTTGTTCTCGACACTGCACACAACTCCCCACGTACTGACCGAGGTCTCCAATCTCGCCAACTCACTTCCAGGTTGGAGAAAAGACTCCTGGTCCCGCTTTTTCGCGGCGCGGGTTGTCTTGATCTCGGAGGAGTACCGCTCTTCCCGTGAGCTTGCAGCCGATTCCGCAGCCATGCGATTTGGATTGACGGATGCCGCGCTGGCTCGGCTCGCTCGAACGCATACGGTTCTGACTGTCGACTGGCCGCTGACAGGGTTTCTTGAAAGTCGTGGTCTGCCCGTTGTCAACTTCAACCATCTGCGCGAATTTGAGTTTGATTCATGACCGAAATCGAGTTCATACAGGCTGCGCTGGCTGAAGCGCGCTCTGCGGCGCAAGCCGGCGAGGTGCCGATTGGTGCTGTTCTTGTTCACGACGGCGAGATCGTTGCGCGCGGCCAGAATCGAGTTCTTCGCGACAACGATCCGACAGCCCATGCCGAGATTGTGAGCATTCGAGAGGCCGCGAGGGTTCTTGGCAATTACCGCCTGAACGGCTGCTCGCTCTTTGTCACGCTGGAACCATGCGCCATGTGCGCGGGGGCTATGATTCATGCGCGGCTTGACCGGATGGTGTTTGCTGCCGCGGACCCGAAGGCCGGTGCATGCGGATCTGTCCTGTCAGTGCTGAACCATCCGCAGCTCAACCACCAGATGCTGGTCGAACAGGGAATCATGGCCGATGAAGCGGCGGAGTTGTTGCGGAGTTTCTTTCGCGAACGGCGATCCGTCTAGCTTCGCGTTAGCGCTCGAATGCGTTCTGCCTGGTTCGGCCACTTGGCTGCTAACTCTGCATAGGTCGCATTGCAATAGTCGGCGTAGTCGAATCCCGGCGTTACGGTGCATCCCAACAAGGCCACTCGTCCGTTGCCGATCAGTCGTGTTCCTTGCCACACGCCTGCTGGGACGACTAACTGCACTTGCTGCCCGGCCGCCAGATCTTGTCCGAGAGTGAAAAGCGCGGAGCGCCCGGCGGGGTGCAGTTGCAGCATCTCCACCGGATCGCC
>PLKY01000030.1:5669-7160 GCA_003140785.1 Acidobacteriaceae bacterium
CGCCGGAACCAGCCGCCTTCAATCGGATGCGGCTCCAGCTTCAGCATTACTTTGATCTCATCGGCAGTCATCGTTTTCGATGTTAGCAGCGCAAGAAACGCTAGAATGGGGACATGGTTGTGCAAGTTTATACGGCTGCCTGGTGCCGCGACTGCCGGGCTGCCAAGCAATTCCTTGATTCTCACGGTATCCGCTACACCGAGATCAATGTCGATGACGATCCTGCCGCCTCAAATGAATTGATTCGGCATGTCGGCAAGAGAGCCATTCCGCAGCTGGTCATCGATGGCGAGTGGTTCCAGCCTTACAAGCCGGGGCGAGGGCTGCTCTACGACGAGCTCGAGCAGCGTCTTGGTATTTCGCGGTCCTAAGCGGATTCTCCCCGTACAATCAGAGGTTGGTTCGAGAGCCTGAATGTCCATCGAGCCTGGAGATCGCCCTTGATCGAACGCTACACACGCCCGGCGATGGGGCGCATCTGGACCGAAGAGAACAAATACCGATGCTGGCTCCAGGTGGAGTCGGCGGCGAGCGCCGTGCTGGCGGAAGATGGCGTGATCCCCGCGGCTGCCGCCGAGGCCATCGCGACCAAAGCAGGATTCTCCGTGGCGCGCATCCAGGAGATCGAAGCCGAGGTCAAGCACGACGTCATTGCCTTCACAACGGCAGTAGCTGAAACCCTTAAGGCGCAAGGGTTCGGCGAGCAGTCCCGATGGCTGCATTATGGGCTTACTTCCAACGATGTGGTTGATACCGCGCAGGCGCTCCAGGTGAAGGCAGCATCTGTCTTGATTCGCGAGGGGCTGGTCGCGTTGCAGGGTGTGCTCAAGCGGCGCGCACTCGAGTTCAAGCACACGCCAACGATTGGGCGGACACATGGGATTCATGCGGAACCGACGACGTTTGGGCTGAAGCTGCTGAACTGGTATGCGGAGATCGCACGCAACAGGACTCGATTCGATGCGGCTGCCGAGGATATGCGCGTGGGTAAGCTGTCGGGCGCGGTCGGCACCTTCGGCCATCTGAAGCCGGAGCATGAGGAGCGCATCTGCGCGGCATTGGGATTGAAGCCCGCGCTGGTGGCGACGCAGGTGATTCAGCGCGACCGGCACGCTGCGTATATCTCGACGCTGGCATTGATCGGCAGCACCCTCGACAAGATCGCGGTGGAAGTGCGCCATTTGCAGCGGACGGAAGTGCGCGAGGCACAGGAGTACTTCAGCGAGAAGCAGAAAGGCTCCTCGGCGATGCCGCACANNAGCGCGATATCTCGCATTCTTCCGTCGAGCGTGTGATCTTCCCGGACTCGACGATTCTGGTCGACTATTTGTTGGCCAGGACGACCGACCTTATCGATCGGCTGCTCGTTTATCCGGAGAAGATGAAGCGAAACCTCGAAAGCACGGGTGGGCTGATTTTCAGTGGGCAGTTGTTGCTGGATCTGGCTGAGGCCGGCATGATGCGCGAAGATGCGTATCGGCTGGTTCAGTC
>PLKY01000030.1:7208-8598 GCA_003140785.1 Acidobacteriaceae bacterium
CTGCACAATTGTTCCACGTGGAACAATTGTGTTGACGGATACATGCGTTGGCCCGGATTTGCAAAGAATAACCGTGATCTGTGAGTGGGGCACGGAGGAACGATGCATCTGACATTGGCTGTCACGGGGGCTTCGGGAGCTGTGTTTGGCCGCGAGGCGCTTCGTGCGCTGGAGGCCGATGCGCGCGTCGAGCGGGTGCATTTTGTTGCGTCGGAGAATTCGTTGCGCGTGATTGCCGAGGAGTTGGGAGTTTCCGGCCGGCACGATCTGGTGGAGAAACTGCTCGGCGCAAAGCCGAAGAAGACCGTTGCGCTTTCCGATGCCGACATTGGCGCGGCCATCGCCAGCGGCAGTCATCCATCCGATGGAATGATCATTCTGCCGTGCTCGATGGGGACGCTGGCGCACGTTGCGCACGGATTGGCGGACTCGCTGATCGCGCGCGCTGCCGATGTCACGTTGAAGGAGCGCAGGCCACTGCTTCTCTGCGTGCGCGAAACGCCGTTCAATCGCATTCATCTGCGCAATATGACGCTGGCGGCGGAGGCTGGGGCGACCATTTTTCCGGTGATTCCGGCGTTCTATAACAAGCCGGCGGATTCCGATGAGATGGCGCGGCAGTTTGTGTTTCGGGTGCTGGCGCATATTGGGCTGCCGCAGGCAGGAGCATACGTTTGGAAACCGGAAGAATAAGGAGCACGGAAGAGTTGACACATAACCTCGCTTCCGTCGATACTGCCGTCAATGCTGATCCAGAGGAAATGCGGAATTGAGGCCATGTGCATGTGTTGTGCAGGCGGGCCCGCCCGTGGGTTTCTGGAACGGCGAATGCGTTAAGCGCAACCGATCTTGAAACAAACGGCCCGGGTCCTAAAGGATTCGGGTCTCTTCATTTTTGGCGCGGTTCAGACACCCACCCTTGCGAGAAAAGCCTCGCAAGGATGGGGCACCCGGCCGCACAAATCAGCCAACCTGACCGAAGGAGTCGTTTATGTCTGAAGAGAAGAAGCGCGAGTTTGCCACCCTTGCCGTTCATGCCGGCCAATCGCCCGATCCGGCGACTGGCGCGCGCGCGGTGCCGATTTACCAGACCACCTCCTACCTGTTTCAGGATGCAGATCACGCGGGGCGGTTGTTTGCGCTGAAGGAGTTCGGAAACATCTACACGCGGATCATGAATCCCACCACCGACGTGTTTGAGAAGCGCGTGGCTGCCCTCGAAGGCGGCGTGGCGGGATTGGCCACTGCGTCCGGTCAGGCTGCGGAGACTCTCACGATCACCACGCTTGCCGCTGCGGGAGACGAGATCATCTCGACGACTTCGCTGTATGGCGGCACATACAATCTCTTCCACTACACGCTGCCGCGGCTGGGCATCACGGTGAAGTTT
>PLKY01000030.1:8610-8932 GCA_003140785.1 Acidobacteriaceae bacterium
ATCGCGCATGAGAACGGGCTGCCACTGGTCATCGACAACACGACTCCTTCGCCGGCGTTGGTGCGGCCGATCGAGTGGGGCGCGGACATCGTGGTGAATTCGGCCACGAAGTTTCTGGGCGGTCATGGAACCACGATTGGCGGTGTAATTGTGGACGCGGGCAAATTTGACTGGGCAAAATCGGGGCGCTTCAAGGATTTCACGGAGCCAGATCCCTCGTATCATGGGCTGTCGTATTGGGAAGCGTTTGGCCCGATTGCATTCATCCTGAAAGCCCGGGTGCAGGGTCTTCGCGACACAGGCGCGGCGCTATCGCCCTTCA
>PLKY01000353.1:0-19217 GCA_003140785.1 Acidobacteriaceae bacterium
GGGCTACAGCGCAATCGGGTACTCAATCGACCAAGCGCCTGACCGGCTGTCTTTTCTTTAAGTCTCAAACCCGTAACCATACCGTTTCCCAGGCCATCCCGTTCCCCGCTCACTTCGTCTGATTGGAACCTTCTTCCCAGGCATGAACTTGAAACCTGGTTGTACGGTGACAAACTATTCTTGGGTTGATGCCGGTCAACTCTGGCTCTTTGNNGCAGGTGCGCTCACGGATTGTCCGAACAGGTTCAGCAGAGCCGAAAATGCGCTGGTAATCCGCTCCGGGGTCACTGAATCCGGGAGAGGAATGGTTAATGCCGGGCGGTTCGTCCGGGGATCGCTAGTGAATAGGGTGGGCAACACTTGAGCCACGCGCGATGCGGGAGCGGCCGTGGAACGAGCCGCCGTGCCGCCTGCAGCGCCGCCTGCCGCGATCGATTCGATCAATCGCAGTCCAGCCTCGATGAACGAGGCCGCAGCCAGTTCGACGCCGTTGCCGCCGGGAGTTGCCGGAGGCGAAAGATGAGTACCCGCAGGCGCTGGTACCGCTGCGCCCGCTAGACCGTCCTGCTTCGGCTGGGTAAGAGGAATAGGCTCGGCGGGAGCATGGTCAATGACTGGTTTGGGCCGGCCGGGTTGGTCGGCGAAGATCTCCTTCACTGCCTGTAGCATCGTCTTGCGGCCCAGCTTGGCGAAGCTCACCTCGTCCGTAGGAGAATCGAAGACTCCGGCGAACAGAGATTTCTTCAGGGCAAGCGTCTCCCACACGCGCTCTTCGATGCTCTTCTCCGTGAGCATATGAATTACGTGTACGGGCCGCGACTGACCAAGCCGATGTACGCGTCCGATGCGCTGCTCCAGCCGGGCAGGGTTCCACGGAGGCTCAAAGTTCACCACAACTGAGGCTGCCTGCAAATTGAGGCCCACGCCTCCAGCATCGGTCGAGAGAAAGACCTTGCAGGTGGGATCATTGCGAAACTTCTCGATCAAGGCGCCGCGCTGACGTGAGGGCACGCCACCATGAAGAGAAACGAATCCGATGCCCAGCTTGCGCAACTCCTCGCCTGCCAAATGCGTCATTCGTTCAAACTCGCTGAAGACCACCACTTTGCGTTCCTCGCCCATGACGAAGTCGGTCATGATCTCGCGGAACTCCTGGAGCTTGGGCGAATGATGGGTCTGCTTGTCGAAGAGAAATGTCGAGTTACACAACATGCGCATGTTTTGGATGTAGCAGAGAATGCGTTTTTGATCGATCTCGGAGAGCCAGCCTTGGCGTTCCCATTTGCGCATAAGCGCCGCCAGCATATCGCTCTGCTCGTAGTAAGGTTCCGCCTGCTGGCTGGTCAACGGCACATGGAAGACTTTGTCGGTTCGCTCGGGCAGATCCTTCAGCACCTCTGGGCGCGTGCGCCGCAGCAGGATCGGGGCCAACTGTTCGTGAATCTGATCCAGGCCGCGATAGCCGGTCAGATGGCCCTTGGCATCCAGCACACGGTGCTCGTCTACGAAGCGGAAAGCCGGCCCCAGCCTGCGGCCATCGACGAACTCCACAACCGAAAACAGCTCCTCAAGTTTGTTTTCGAGCGGAGTGCCGGTAAGCACCAGGGCGTAGCGGCTTTTCAATTGTTTGATGGTGCGCGCTGTCGCCGTGGTCCAGTTGCGGATTCGTTGTGCCTCATCGAGGATGATCAGGTCCGGACGCAATTCTTGCATGTATCGAATGTCTTTGAGAACAAGCTCGTAGTTGGTGAGGTTGAAAAACTCCGGGGAAGCATACATCGCGCGCCGCTGCGGCAACAGACCTTCGACGATCTTCACCGAGCGTTCGGTGAATTTTTGAATCTCCGTCTTCCACTGATATTTGACCGAGGCCGGTGCAATTACCAGCACTCTCTCGATGCCTCGCCATTGACGCAGAAGTTCGGCCGTGGCCAATGCCTGAATCGTTTTCCCAAGCCCCATATCGTCTGCCAGAACCGCGCGCCCGCGACAAGCAGCAAACAGAGCGCCGCGGACCTGATAGGGCAGAAGCTTCGTCTTTAGAACGCCGGCTGTGGGATCAATCCCGCGCTTCAACTTAACAAGCAGCTTGCGCTCCAGTTCAAGGCCTCCCGCCAACTCATTTTCACGGTCGATGTACTCCAGGACGTCGCTATAGATGACCGCATGGCCATCGGCGTTGCGCAGCGCTTCCAGTACGTCGGAGAAACGCCGGTAACGCTCTCGGCGCAGAAGACCGCTGGTGTCGAAGTGTTCCGCTGCGAGCGACAGGAGCGCCGGGGAAGGCGAAGCGGGCATGCGCAGCCGTACCTCGATCGTATTCCCGTACTCAAGCGAAATGGAAGCGCGCGTGCGCTTGAACTTGGCGGCTTCCAACGTCTTCTGATGGCGCTTCCTGAGCCGCAGAAGCATCGCCTCGACGTGCTTGCAGGTTCCCAGCGTGTTGACCGCGAAATCCGGGCAGGAGCAATAATTCTCAAAGAGTCCCAGGCCGCGAATCGCCACCCGATAGGTTCGACCGCTGGAAGATTTGACGGTGTAATCGCCGTAAGGACCGCCCGACGGCCGTTTCAGAATTTTCAGCGGCGCTGCGGCAGCCCTCTGCTGCCGCTCGGCTATCTGCTGTTCGATGAGCATAGGAAAGTTGCCTCTTCAGGAGCGTACAACATGGCCCGCCGCCACGGGCCAATACACCGGGCGATTGAATCGCTCTTACACATGGTGGGTTCCATCGGCTGGGACCAAACGGCTGATTCCCGGATCTCCGCGAGATAGTCGGTAATGCCAAGTCGAATGGACCTTACGTTCGCCAAGACGCCAAAACCTCGTCGATCTTATCGCCGACTGTCTGACGGGCTGTACCGCGATCCATTCCTCGTTCCAGGAGTTTGTCGTAGTCGGTATGTTTATGCCGAACCGCAGCGATAACCGCCGCAGTCAGAGCGTGCTCCTCCAGATTTCTACCCATCTCCGTCCGGCCTACGCGCCCGCTTCCCCTGGCGGCGGTATGTTCGGCGATTGTAGCGAGTTCATGAGCCGGGCAGCCGGGGAACAAAACCCCGATCTGTTTCGCCATGCGAGCAACTAGCTTGCGGTCTTCTTGACCTCGTCGCACGGCCTCGCGCGCGCGTCCAGCCGCCCGTTCATCCGCATCTTCCGCACATTCCCGCTCGGCTTTTTCCAGGGCTGATGTCTCGACGAGGACACCCTGTCTCTCGTAGCGTTTTCGGGTCCGGCTAAAGCGGACCACCACAGCGTTTCGCGAACTATGCTTCGATGCTCGGCGCGTCAAAGCCACGTCGCCCGCGGCAAGAAACTCGAGGTCGCCGAGACCGGCGCACGCTAGACAGAGCGGCTGCTCGGCTTCCATCAAAAGGAACGATCCCTCGCCCATCCCCACGCCGCACTCCGAGCACTGCGCGCCGCGCAGGATCTCGAATACGACTAGTTGCGGAGTGCGATTCAGCTTTTCCTGGAGTTTCTCTTGCTTCCGCTCAGAGAGCGCGGGCGATATGTAGTGTGTCGAGTAGTTTTTCTCGATCGCCGGGTCTCCGCTCTTGCTGAATTGCAAGGGGATGGTCCCGGACCGCGCCCTGCGCACGTAGCCAGTTTCACTGGGCTTCAGGCCTTTTTCCCGAGCCCAACGCCGGAGTATTTCCAGGGACGAAGAAATCTTGTGGAGATTTCCTTGAATCACTCGCTCCAAGTAGTCCACCCGCCCTTTGCGCCAGGAATCGACGTGCATGGGCAGCAAGAGTCCCATACCGCACAGCACATCAATGGCGCTGACGTAATGCTGACGCGACAAAGCGGTTTCCGAAGCACGTGCAACCCGCTCTTCCAAAGTGAGTTTACGACCCGATTGTGACATGGCAACGATAGCCTCCGATGACGTACCCAATCTGCACAATTATCGGCGACATTGCGCACCCCAAATGACCAATCGCTTCTCCGCGGAATCCGGGGCGTCACCGGGTTTCGCTTGAGAGAATCGGCTCCCCACACCTCCCACAACAGCGGGAATATTCCGTATAAGGGTCAGAACCTAACATTCTCCCCGAAGCTCTTCAATCTAATGAGGCATTGCCATTTTCACTCGATTCGGCGATACTAAACTTGACCCGTACGGGATGGGATTGCTGCCCGATGTCTTTCCAAGTGACTGACGGGATGCCACTTGTATCCAGACCTCGACCAGCTCCTTAGAGGCAGCCGGAAGTAGCATGTTTGGCATTAAGCCGAGCGGAAAGCAGGCTTCCTAGCAGCTCTACTAGCAGTATTTCGACCATTGTTTTCCAGTAAGTTGTTTAAAATAAAGGCGCTATCGTCTAGGGGTTAGGACGNNTCGATTCCCGTTAGCGCTACCAGTCAGCATCCGCTAAAGCCCGTCAAATGAACGGGCTTTTTCTTTGCTCGGAAAACCGGCTGACGGGTACTGACGCTAGAAAGCGGATAAGCCGGTACACAAGGCGGTACACAGGGGCGTCTAGGTGTAATGCCCTCCCCCCCCAGTTGGCCCTCGTGTCCAGTTGTCCGGGCACCGAGGCAGACTCCTGGTGCTTCCACGGCTTCGAGGGCACGACAGAGCACAAAAAACCCGACTTGCGTAAAATCCCGAAAATCAATGTTCCGAATTTGGGCGCAGAAAAACAGATTGCGGGACATTAATGAATCCGATTTGCGGCAATTGAAGGTTGCGGGATGCGCAGGAGTATGCCACGAAATCGTGTTGTCTCGATGCAGGGCTGAAAAAACAATGCGTGAGGAACTCGGATCGCCGGATGGAAACTGGCGGCTCAAGCCGAAAACTGTAGCGTCCCGAAAAGGGTGAGTTTCACCCCTTTGGTTTGTTTTCGTGTTTGATCTTTCCGACCCGCTCCAGCACCTGATCGAGATCCTTTACGGTATTTGCCTCTGCCTCGATTTCACCAACTTTGATCTTCACCTTGCGACCGTTTCGACCGGCCAGCCACCCACCTAGAGCGCCGATAGTTGCCGGTCCGAGTACTTTGACGAAGGCGAGGAACTCGCCGGTAGCCCCACCAACGGCATCGACCGCATCCATCGCAAAGGCGGTTGCTTGGATTTTGATTCCTTCGTTGTGGAAGGCTGTAAAAACCTCGCCTATGCTGGCCTGATGTTCTCGGCTGAATTGCGGCCCGTCTTCTGGCGAGCGTTCGAGGATGAACTTTATTTCATCGGGCGAAGACATCCAGGGCACCCCTCTCATTGGATAAGTGATAACGTCCTTTAGCATATATAGGTTGGGCGGAAAATAGACGCGCGTCTCACAAAAGGTAGAATGAAAAAGCTTGCTGTAGTGTTGTTGCTGATGGTGGCCGGAACCGCTTGGGGCCAGAACGATCTACCCTTGCAGTTCAAGGGGACCTGCGATGGCACCCAGACTGACATTCGCGATTTATCAGCTATCCAAGACACGCCAGCTATCAAATGCAATGCCCTAGTGGTCGCTCAAATCAACGGTCATACCGTAGTGTCATTCTCAAACGGCGATCCTAAAAATCCTGTGCTCATGTTCTCGGGTGATCTCCTAACGGTGAATACGGCACAGCCTTTCGACCCTTACCTTGGCCCCGTCAGCTCAGCCTTCCCTATCGACCACGTTCTATGGGGAGATGGAACCCCGGCAGTGTCGGTTCAAGCGGGAGAGCATTCGGACAAACTCGCGGGGAGGGGCTGTTATTTCCATTTCATAGGTCAAGGCTGGAATCAACTGAGTATGGTCGAATGTGAGTTGGCTGTGGACACCCCGAACCATAGACCTCGGCGCGTGACGGTGACGTTCCGACCTGAACGAAAGTTCACTGTAGATGGACAGCAAATTTCGGTTGAATATGTCGTGGGGGGGTTCCACGTCTCATTCAGCGGGATGGAAATTAAGGGAACTTGCGGAACAGGACTTTACCAGCTAGATGGCGTTTTGAAGCATACGGAGCCCGGTACTCAAATCGCAGGTTTGCTTAAAGCGGTGTGCTATAAGGATGTCGCCGATTCTCAGTGACATTCAGACTTTGCGGAGGAGTCGGAACTTCGAATCAGATGCAATTGTGGCTCGGCGGTGGTCGGGAATAGAGTTGAAACAACAAGGGCCAGATCGGAAGTCTGGCCCCTGTCTGAAATTGTGCCGATAGCGCGGCTCTGTGGATTGAAGAATATCACGGAGCGTGAGCTATTGTGTCTGCTACTTTCTTTTCATCTTTTCAGGAAGAATATCCTATGACGTTTCAACTTGGCATCGTCACGGATGACGGCGTAATGCTGGCGAGTGACCGCCTGATCACGAATCTGAGCGGTGTCAGGCATTCGTTCCAAGCGCCCAAAATTACCGTGCATAAGGATCAAGGTTTTGCCCATTGTTCCTCTGGCGATGAGTTTTTCGAAACATTCACCGCAATAATCCGTCAGGAGATAGATAAAAAGACTGTTGACTTTGTTGAAGGCGACCCGATGGAAGTGTGTAGGGTCTTGACTGAGTGTGTAAATCAGGCCCGCCGCGAAGAGACGGAAAATGCAAGGAAACAAAACGCCTTTCCCGGACGCAGTACTGCACAGGAATGTATAGGCGGAAATACCATGCTTATCTTCAGGGGCGAGAGGGGGGTTGCCTTATGGAAAGTGGAGACGCTGAGACCATATCCGAGCGTCACGCAGATCCTCCCCGGTAATTGCATTATCGGGGGCGACCCGAATAGTCGCGCAGTGTTCTTTGTTGACTGGTATTTTCCGAGAGTGCCATACACCTTGGAGGCAATGATTCCGCTTGCCGTTCACACCGTGCTGATGGCGAAGGATAGATACATAGACGGTTTGGAGATCGGACTGTTTTCCCTCAACACCTTTGGAACCTTAAAAGAAAGTGAACTGAAACCCTATATCGAACTTTCGGAACGAATTGATTCTGAAATTCTGAAGCGACTTGGGAAGAATCCGCAAAGGGAAACAAATTAAAAAAAGCAGGGGATCATCTTCGCGGCAGGACAACCGGCAGGGCTAAGAGATACGCATTCTGANNATTCTGAGGGCAAGGTCAGAATCATCCCTCCCCGGTGAGAACGATTGACTGTAAGGTAGAAATTGTGGGGCCGGGTGCCATGCTGTTCTTGCTTACAGAGGGCTGGACGCTGGCACTTAGCCCCTTTTTCACTCTCCTAAAGGCAATAACTCAGACGGCGAAGCTCCCCAAGGGCGGCCCATCGCCGTCATTTTTCTGCAAGGAATCAGATTTAGGTTATGTTAGGACTGAGTAAGGCGACCTGTCTGAGTGGGCAGGTTCACCAACTCGATATAGGGGCGGTAAAAACCTCTCCCGGTGCCGCCCCATTTATTTAATTAGCTGGCCGCCGAAGGACAAACTAGAATGCTGGTCTCGTCGCAATTAAAAAGATTCAGAAGATTCTCAGAGCTTGGAGAACGCCCCTGCTCGGCAAAAGCGCACGCGCGCATGGGACTGCCACCAGCGACTGTGGTAATCGTGCCTTCAGCACTGCCAAAAACCACCAAGCCGTCTGTAGTTTTTCCGCAGCAGTGGATTGCCAGATCAGAGAAATGAAAATCCGCCACGAATTAAATAATTCACGACTCCGAATAATTTACCGAGAGAAGAAGGACTTTTTCTTACTCCCTCTTGGGTCTCAGCGCTATCAAGCAACAAGGCGCAACAATACTAATTTAATTGACTTACAACCTCTTTCGGAGGCTAAATGGTTATAGGTACAAAGGCGACGCAGCGCCGCGCGGGTGGATATGGAAACGACTCGATTCTTGTTAGGGGAAAGCGAAGAATTAGCCGCAGGCATACGCCGATTTAGGACCAAGTATGACCTTTCGCAGGCAGACATGGCCGCATTTAGTAACGTCAGTCTTCGGACGCTTCAATACTTAGAAAGCCAAGGAGGCCGCCCTACTCCCTTGACCGTGTTGAAGCTAGACGAATTCATGAGAAAGTACGAACGCGCTCAGAAAAAGGTGACCGCGTGATTACCAAAAAGCAAGTAATTCGCGAATTCGTGACCGCCGTGCGAAAGGCTTTAAATAAAAAGCTAGATGCCGAGTCATACAGCGAATATCTCAGAGGAAGCGTGAGTGTTCGCCTCGATCTACTGCTGAAGCCGGAACGGTTTTTTATCAATCTGGATCTTCCCTCTAGAAAAGAGCCGACAGAGCCGAAGACGTTGAAGGTCGAATTCAAGCGAAGGTACACGAGACGCCAGTACCTCGAAATACCTCCGAAAGACACCGAGACGCCAGGAGGATTAAATGCCATCGAAACGTGAGGTTATCGAGGATATTCTCGGGACGGTGGAAGAAGAGTTTTATAGGACCCTCACGGCTGACACTTACCCGGATTATTTCGGTGGTCGAGTGGAAATTACATATTCCACCAAGCCGCGACTGGAAATTGAAATTCGAGAGATAAGAAAGAGCGGCCCGAAGCCGGGGACGAAATTCAAACCGAGAGTAGGTCCGAGCAAAGCAGCAATAAAAGCAATGCAGGACACAGAGGAGTTTTTACAATGACCGCAGGTTTCCCGCAATTTGGCCATAGCGCCCCGCAGCAACAGTTACCCTCCTCAGACCCTCAGCAAACGCAGGACGGGGCACCAGAGGCGCAAGGACAAGCCCCACGGGGAGGATTGCAGCAGGCAGCCCCACCGATCATGGTCCTCCTGTCTAACTGGGAGCGCGTTGCAGGCGAAATTGGCCAATTCCATCCGCGAATTGCGAGCATGATGAACAAAGTGTCATCGGCGACGAAAGAATCACTCATGATTCTTGCGCGTTCATTCTCCCANNCCGACACAAGACACTACGGGAGTGCCTCAAACGGCACAAGCTCAACCCCAAGCACAGCCCGCAGGCTATCAACCTTCGGGATATTAGGAGACGAATAAATGCCAACAGTACAGCAGATTTTGAAAAATGCAGGGCTGTCTGACTATGAAATTAACAGCTTGGATGGCAGGACAACCCAAGCATTTGGTCAGGTGCTGTCCGAGGCGGAACTGCAAAAAACGTCAGTGAATGAATTTTGGGAAAATACCTTCAATCCGGGCATTCAGCAATGGGAGACTGAGCGATCCGATTTGGGGCGAAGGCTGGCCGCAGCCGAAGCACAGAAGGCCGCATATGAACGCGAGCGCCAAATTTTGGTAGAGCAGGGCATTGTAACTGGAGATAACCTGACGAGACCTACCAATAGCTCCACAACACCAGGTACACCAACCTTCGGTGATGCGAATGACATAGTAAGTCGTGCGGGCGAGGGGTTAACCCAACTTGCCGACATCGAATGGCGGCACAGAAACGTCTTTGGTAAGCCAATGGATATTCCACCCAGTCAGCTAGTCAGTGAAGCCTCCCGCGCGGGACTCTCTTTGTCAGAGGCGGCGGAGAGGAAATTCGGATTTTCAAAGAAGGAGCAGCAGGTGAGGGAGGAANNGCAATCCCGATCTGCGTATGCCTTCAGGTTCATCGAAGTACGCCGATCTGCAGAGAGCGACGAAGGCAGGTGAGCGCAAAGACCCAACACGGATGACGCCGCAGGAGCGCAGGCAGTCCAGTCTGGAGCAAATCCACAAGCACCTTGAAGAGCGCGAACAGCGCGACGCCTAACGGCCCTAGGTGCTGTCGTCCGGCCTCACCCTCAACCGCCGCTTCCGGCGCGTCTGAGGACGATTCTGAGCCATCCGCGACGCCAATACGGGGTTAGACTTACTCCTCAGCCTCGGGCAACTCCGGTGCCCCTCCCGTGCGAAGGGTGTGCTCCGCCGCGTAAATATCCAGGCTCGAAATTATCTCGTCGCGCACTTTCGGAGTAAGCAGCCAGATCGCTGTTACCAACTCGACTAGGCTGGACGGCCCTACGATCCGGTATTGGTTCTCGCCTCTATCAACCACCGTGAACACCCCCGACTCCACCTTCGTCGATCCGTCCTTTTCCGGGGATGAAGATGCCCATGCTATCAGGCGGTTTATCGTTGGGCCAATCAGGGGCTCAGCTTCGGCAGCAGTAGCAGCGATAGATTCACGCAACTGCTGTTGGACACTTCGCGCTAAATCCCTAAAGAGAACTTCTCCACGGTGCATCGATTCATTTTTGTCACTCATATGATCCCCCCATCCCTGCTCTTAGCATTTCATCAGTTAAGCCTTTCACAATCCCCTGACGCACACTCTCTGGCAACTTTTTGAGAAAAGTAATAAGTTCGTTGACGTTGGGCGTGAAGTGAACCTCGCCTCCATGTTCCATGCTTGCGTAGCATCCGCTTTCAACGCATCCTTGGGCTGTCTTTGCCCACAGCAGATTGAAAGTGATGCTTTCTCCTGCCATCGCTTTGTGTCGAACGGCTGCGGAATCTACCTGTGCGCGCACTGACGCAAGCAACTGACTCATCCAGCCGTGCCAAATCTCGAATGATGTTGCAGGTGGAGCGGCGAAGTTCGACATATTCATTATTCTCCTTTGCGAAATGCACCTAACTTACTTCCTCGAACAGAAATTCATCGTTGACTTGCAGAACGTGCCACATCTTTGCGCGTGCTCCCTCGCCCTGCTGTATCCATTTATTTGATCCAGAGGATTGCAGCGTTAAATTGCCACGTTTGAGTACGCTCGTCGCAAGCATAACCAACGGGTCAGGCTTCTCCTCATCTTGTGCCACAGACGTGCGGACAACTGAACGTGACATTAGGACTCCTTACTGTTGTGAAGCTGACTTTGCGCGAGCAGGCCCATGCTCGACGAATGTAATTTCCGGCTTTGGTTTCGGATGAAGCGCTTCGTTGTACGCTTCCTTTTGTGCCCGAACTATCGGGTCATCAGTCGGCGAAATAGATAACTCGCGAGGGAACACTAGCGCTGCGGTTCCGCCCTGCAACGATGGCGAGTGCTTCGGCGGAGCGGGGGTAGCTTCCTTCCTTCTCAGAAATGCGCCAAATATATATTCCCCATCAACGTTGTGGCCAAGGGTGATAAGTGATTGCTCGATAGACCGGGGGGCGACAGGTAAACCGTATTCCGCCAGCTCCCATGCAGCGTATGCCTTGAAAAGTGATTCCTTGTGGGACTTCTGTCCTTCGCGCCACTCACAGTGCGCCCGGAGCCACTTGAAGATGTCTTGCTCCCTGCCATATTTGGGGCGACCAGCGGTTAAATCAGGAATAGGTACATAGGTTTCTGACATTTGTTTCCTCTTAAGTGGTTGTTGTTGCGTTGAGATTTCCGTCACCTTCCACTGTGACCCTCTGTGACGCGATGGCGTTACGTTTCCTCTTCCTGTATTCACGCGCACGCTTTGCGCTCGCCGCTCTACGTGCGTCATCGTTGGGCCGTGACGGGGTTCTCTCTGGTGTCGTGATGTTCTGATGCGCGATGTTTACCGTGACGCTCGGAGGATGCAACAACCCGAGGGACTGTACCGCTGTGTCGCTCGTGACGGTGGAGTCAGGACGTACTTGTAAGGCACACGCAGCGCTGACGCCGTTGATGAAGACCAGTACACCCAACACCGTGAGGCTCACCGCTAGGATGTGAGAGAAGGCAAGCGCGCCTTCCAGCAGGACGACGAAACCAGTGGACTTGAACGAATTGCCAAAGGTCGCAGTTACCCAATNNCAATCGAATACGGTGATGGCGGAGTACAGCAAGCCGCCCCCGGCCAGAATCCACAAGGCGGGAGTGGCTGTCACCTCGAAGTGGACGATGGTCCACGTGATGCCGGGTATGATCCCGCCTAGCACCAGTCCAGTGAGAGCGGCGAGACGATGACCGGGGCGAAATGCGACTCTGAGTTGGTCGATAATTGCTAGCCCAAGATACTCGTCACGCGTAAGGCTTAATGCGTGACGCTCGGAGACGAGTGGTGTACTGATGCTCAGCATACGATGTGTGCCTCGATGATGTTTTTGTTCATCAATTAATTCCTTTTCTGGTGCCAATTCTCGTTTTCCGGGAAGGCGGAGAAAACATGTTTACTGGTTAACGCAAGTAGGGATAGAAGAGGAGAGGGGCTTTTCTTTGTCGTTGCCTTCAGTAAAGGGAAGAAGATTCATGCTGCTCCCTGAAGATAAATTCAGTCTGGAATAATCCTTAAAAACCGCCACGTAAGAAATCTCAAATCCTCGCTGGCCTAATAAAAATGACATTTCGCGGCACGAGGGAACGTAACCACCCCTCGACTCGATAATTTCCAGCATTATCCGGCGGCGCATTTNNTCATATTCATGTCGGTTGGGACTACGGCGGCGGCCTGTTTAGGTGCCCAGCGAGGGATTAAGCTCCCCTCCTCCGCTGTTACTTTGAGTTTCGCGGCAACGGTGGAGTCTTTGAAGCCCCAACGGTTTGCGAGTGTCTGTTCACACGCTGCGAGAATCTCTTCATCGGTCAAGGGTGGCCAGCAAGATTGCCCGAAAGTATCCATTTCCGTCCTCACAGTCTTCTCGTCGAAGTTCAATCCGCGAAGGATGAGTCCATAGAAATAGGCCGCAGAATTTCTGCACCCTCTCCTGAACCCACCGCGCAGATCGCGGAGGCGTTGAAAGTCATGAAACCGATGGGTCCAAAGCGCTTGGTGCCCCCTCACGCCGCGCTCTGACCTTTCGGGCGAAGCTGCGACACCCCTGCGTTGTCGGAGTTGTGGCAACTCGACGCCAAGAAAGCCAGCCAACGTCCCAATGGTGTAGAAGTACGGCTTTCCGTTCGCCCCGCGCTGGGTCCAGAACATCACACGGAGGGTGTCTCCCACCTTCGAATTGACGGACCCAGGAACGCGGGTAATGCGGGCAACGTCCGATGCTGCTGGGTCTCCACCCAGCCTGCGTATTAGCTCTTGCTCGATGGCACTATGAGCGATCACCTTGTCAGGCCATGCACGCTGAGGGGCAGAGAAGTCAGACGAATCAATCAGCAGCCAGAACAGCCATAATCCGCGTCCGCTGCGAGCAATAAGACTCGCAGGGGGAATAAGTTTCCTATCTTGTGCATTGATAATCTTGCCGAACAGCGCTCCGTAGTCAACTGGTCCGTCGTGGCAGTCGATGTCCACATAACAGGCATTAAGGTAACGAGCGCCATCATTTTCCCGATAGGTATTTTTCAAGTTCGGGAGAACTCTGCTTTGGCCGTAGCCCGTCCGATAAAAGGAATTGACCGAGAAATAGGCGTCTCTCTCTAATTCCTCCGCGAACTGCGGGAACATGGTTTGCAATTCTCCTGCACGGACAGAGCACAAGTCTTGGAACTTCTCACCTTGTTTCCGATGAAACGAAACATACCCGTCCTGTCCGCGATGAATCAGCGAAATAGGCTGGACATACGGCGCAGTTGGCTCGGGTTCGGGAGCAAGGTATTCAGGCATCGTCACTATCCCAGTTAGCTCTGGCGGGACATTCCAGCCGAAATCAAAATCAATGCCCGCTGGTCCGCTCATTTCGTCGGGGGTTATTTTTAGTCCTCTATCAAAGGACTCGGGAGTTGTCGTATCATTGGTGGCAGTCAAGTTGTTACTCCAAAGCTGGTTTTTCGTCTCCCGTCGAAATCCAGCAAAATAAATCCCAATAAGTTAAGAGTTAGAGGCCGCTGTGCAGGCGGCCTTCTCATTTGCTATCGCGGGCGATCATTGAGCCACCTTCGCAGTAGCCTCCCATCAGACGAGCATCGATCCACTCATCAAGGTCTGCCTTTCTGTAGCGGACCAGCTTGGTTCCGGGCCGGTACCATCGCGGCCCTTTGCCCTCGTAGCGCCATATGCGCAAGGTCGTTTCTGAGGTTCCAACGTACTTGGCCGCCTGCCGCTCGTTGTAAGGGGTAACTATATCTGTCATCTCGTCTCCTCTATGCGCTACCAGTCAGCATCCGTTAAAGCCCGTCAAAATTATGCAATTGCATACAAAAGAAAGCGAGTGTAATGTAATAGTCGTATGATTATTGCAGCGCGTCCGTTACAGAAGTCCAAAGCCCCAACAGCGGCCCAAGTCGCCAAGCGGTCCCTAGCCCTCACCGGATCGCAGACGAAGACCATAGCAAGCTTGGCGGATAGGTACCTGATTTCGCTCCTCAATATGAAGCCAAACGACGTTGCGAAGCGTGTAACGCGGATCATGGAGTTGTGCCGAGCGGCGACTCAATTAACGGAGCAGGTTTCTCATTTTTCAATTCAGGGCACAGCGCACAATATTGCCTTGAAAGAGGAACGGCACAGAATTCTTGTGGATTTAAATGCTCGCCTTTCTAAATACAAATGGACCCCGGTGTTCTCGAATTCTGTGACGATCAACTCTTATTTCCAAATTACCTTTGTGGCCGGACCAAATCCGGTTCTGGTCGAGCCAAAGCCGTATGGAGAACGCATTGACTTTAATACTCCAGAAGGAGCGGCCTTCTTTGAAAACAGGGCTGTGCAGTGGATCGTGCGAAATATCGGCAAGGTGCATCGGGTCCGCCGCTGTCACAGACTTCAGTGCGGCAAATGGTTTTTCGCCGTGACAGATCACCAAAAGTACTGCGGCGATCCATGCCGGAAGCGGGACGCGGAGCAGGGGGAATCCTTCAAAGAACAACGCCGCAATTACATGCGGGTATACCGAAGGGAAGAGGCAGAGCGAAACGAAAAAGCAACAAGACTGGCGAAAGGGAAAAAGAAATGAGCCCTTACAGAAGGGGAGACATTTGCAAGCTGGGCGGGAGACCCAAGGGAAGCAAGATCAAGCCGAAGTCCGCAAGGAGAAAGAGAGGATAGATGCTAGTCAAACGTGGCGCAGTCTGGCACTACAATTTCCGATGGTCTATCAGACACAAGGACGGGACCGTCGAGACTTTCCGCATCCGGCAGAGCGCAAAGACCGGTAAGCGCAAGGACGCTGAGATCGTGGAAGGTAACCACAAGACCGCACTCAGGAACGGAGAGATTCATCCGCTTGATCCGTGGCCCAAGCCGGAAGCCGCTGCTAGCGCTGCTCCGCTGTTTAAGAATTTCGCCAAGGAATTTCTTACCCATATCAAAGCCCACAAGAAAGAGAGCACGCATACCTTTTACGACACCTGCCTTAATCGCATTCTGGCCTTTGCCTCAATCGCCGATGCGCCCTTGGACAAGATCACCAGCGAGATCGTTAGCCGATACATCCGGCATCGGACGGAAGTAGCAAAGAACTCACTCACGACCGTGAATTGTGACGTGCGCACCCTGAGAGCAATTCTCAATCTCGCCGAGGAATGGGGACGGATAGACAAGGCTCCCACCTTGCACGAGAACGGAGATGCAAAGGGCCGTGACCGCGTAATCTCTTTCGAGGAAGAGGCACTTTACTTGGCAAAGGCATCCCCCAATCTCAGAGATGCCGCGATCCTCGCGGTGGACAGTGGGATGAGGCCGAACAGCGAACTGTTCCCGCTGCGCTGGTCGGATGTCAACCTCACGGCGAGTACCGAATGCCCTTACGGAGTCGTTCATGTTCGCGCAGGGAAGACTGACAACGCACCGCGAGCGATACCTTTGACTCCGAGGGCTAGCGAGGTTCTACAACGCCGCAAGAAGGCCGCCGAGGATACCAAGAGCACGTCCGCCTATGTCTTTGCTTCCGACAGCATCACTGGGCACACAACGAGCTTCCAGCACCCCCACAAGCGAGCAATCGAGGATGCAGACCTCCAGACGTTCGAGTTCTACTGTTGGCGGCACACGTTCGCGTCCAGGGCCGCACAATCGGGAATGGACAAATTCAGCCTCGCTCGCCTCATGGGGCACAGTTCGCCTTCTGTCGCAGAGAAGTACTATGTACACGTGACCACAACCCACGTAGCAGCCGGTGCCGCCAAGTTCACGGAGTACCTTGAGCGGGGAATTGCCGAGGGTCTGAAAACCGCATTTCCGAATGCCACAGAAGCGGTCCAATAGAAGCCACTTTTAGGTCCCCATGGAAAATCCGGTACACGCCGTGGTACACAGTTTGGACACGATTGGACGCAAGTGATTGAATCTGTTAGATAGGATTTAAAATTCTCAATCTTAAAACACGGGTTCGATTCCCGTTAGCGCTACCAATCAGTTTTTGCCAGAGCCCGCCAATTCAGCGGGCTTTCCTTTTGCATGAAACGCTGCCGAATAAGTCCGCAGTAACTCTCTATCTCGATTCCTTTCGGCCTAGGGCACTTGTCAGGCAGAATGCTACATAGCTAAAATGCAGCATGGTCTCGCAGATGAAGCTTTCGCACACCGCAGCGATGATCCTGCAGGCCATCGACACGGGATGCGTTTACGGATTCAGCATCATGGAGATGACGGGGCTGCCGAGCGGCACTGTTTATCCTGCGATGCGGCGCTTGGAACGTGACGAGCTCATCAGCTCCCGCTGGGAGCGCCAGTCCATTGCGGACGCGGAGCAGAGACCCGCGCGCAAATACTACAAACTGACCGCAGCGGGCCGGGTGACTCTTGAGGGTTCCCGCAAGCGATATCCCCTGCTCCAGCGCATGATTCCGTCCGAGGAGGCCAAGTCGCTATGAACCCGCCGCTTCGATTGGCACTCGGCGGGATGAATCGTGTCTTTCTGCATTGCGCTTCTTTGCTGGTTTCGCGGGACCAGCGTGTCGATTGGCGGCGCGAATGGAGCGCAGAGCTGTGGCACATGCGCAGGTCGTGTCCCCCCTCGGAACTGTTCAGTTGGAAGGCTGAACAAGCCGCGGCTGCGTTTTGCCTTGGGGCTTTTCAGGATGCGTTCTGCGTCAGGGGCATTCGCCGCGAGAACCGGGAGGTTGCACCGTCGCAACACGGCTCCGCCGGAGAGTGTCTTTTCTGGCTCGCCGGCTTACTGGCGCTGAGTTGCATTCTCGCGTGCGTCCTGCCCGGCGTCTACGTGGAGAGCCATCCAGCGCATTATCAGATCAACCCTGGTCTGATCCTGCTGCAGAGCGATCTTTTTACCGACAGTTCCGCGGCAACGATCACGGGTCAACAGTTTCTCGATCTGAAGGCATCGCGTCAGAGAGGCATCGACGGACTGGCCTTTTATCGAATGACAAAGGAGACTTTGTCGCCAGGACTTCATGCCAAACCGAAGTGGGCTGTAGCTCACGCGAGTTTCAACCTGTTTGCTCTGCTGGGAGGGCCTGAATCTTTTGCGGCGGTGTCGAGCGAGCCATCCGGCGGCCTGCCGCCTGTTGTTCTAAGCGACGAGTTATGGAAGCGGGAGTTCAACGGAAACCCGAAGGTAATTGGCAATGTGGTGCGCGTGGGTCGAATCGCTGCGAGGGTTTTCGGTGTCCTGCCGAGGGGATCGTGGCGGCTGCCCGGCCGAGCGGATGCATGGCTCCTTCAACCGAACACCGAAATCAGTCGAAGCGCGGTGGGATATGTCGTGGCCCATACAACGCGCTTCGGCCAGGCAGAGATGTACGACGATCGGCTGCATATTAATGCCTTCGTAACCGACGATCCGGACGCGGATTTATGGGGAGTCTCGTTCGATGAGCGCACGCGAGGACCGTGGACAATTTTCAGGTTTGCGGTCTTTCTTGCTTTTCTTGCATTGCCAGCCATCACGTCGGTGTCACTGGGAGAATCCTGCTTCAGCTCCCACAGACCGTCGCTGGCAAGAAATCTCTACCGCTGGGTCTTCTTGAGCACGAAAATTGTGCTGCTTCTCTCGATTGCCTATTTCGCATCGCTCGATCTCTCGTATTGGAATGCAACCGGGTATTCGGCCCTTTCGGAATATGCTCAGCTCGCTTCGTCCTTCTTCATCTGCCTTTTTGGCATGCGATGGATTTTGCTGGATCAGCGTGAGCGGTTTCCTGTTTGCCTCAGGCGCGTAACCCATCCCGCCCAGGTCGGACAGGCGTCGCGCACTTTTCTCGCCTGGAATGGGACTGAGCTGATGTGCACCAGCGGCCATACGTTGCTCCACGTACCCGGTCTGCCGACAAGCTGGTTCGGCACTCAGCGATGGATGTATCTCGATACCTCGTGGAAGTTTCTCTTCGCTGGGACAGGCGTTGGATGAGCTTCGAGCCGTCTATGTTCCTGTAGCCACCGCGCCCGCGCTGCCACGAAAGTTGCAAAGAGCCGCTGATTTTGCGATCTCGCCGGATGGTAGCATGTGGGCACGGCACCCTAAATTGCCCATAACTTACAAGCGGGCTTGCATCATTTCGAGACTAGAAAGCGCAGCAAACATTAGAAATAGGTCGCAAAGACTACAGCTATCTTCTGCCACCTGAAAGCGTCCGCGGAATGATCGCGTATGGAAGCAAAAAAATACACTATACGAAACCAGGCACGGGAGACTACGGTCAGCACAGGCGTCACGGCGATCAACTCCACGCTTGAGCCTTTGGCTGCGTTGCGGGTCATGGTGGAGGGGCTTGAATCCGACAATGAAACGGGCCTCTGGCTGACGCATGTCACCGTTATTCCGATGGTGCCGCGAATCTCTCCATTTGATCTGGTTTATCTCGATAAAGACGATCGCGTAGTGGAGCGGGTTGAATTGCTTCCGGCCAGCGAGATTCCCCGTTTCAAGAAGCCTGCTGCCAGCGCACTCGTTCTGCCCTTTCGAACCATTTCTTCGTCGAAGATTGAGACCGGCGACCAGTTCTCGTTTCAAGAGATCGCTGAATCGGAGATTGAGGAATCGGTAGAGAACACAAACGAAGCTCTGGCTCCTGCTGCTACCTGTGCTCCTGTCCCGTCGACTGTTTTTTCGCAGACAGAGCCTGTAAACCAGGTCCCACTGCGAGCGATCCAGCAAGCGGAAACGATCAAGATCGAAGCCGCGACTTCTGCTGTTTCGCACGTTCCCGCAGCGCAAGACGAAGACACGGAATCTGCGGAAGGAATTCAAAGCCCGATTGCTGAGGTCGTCACGCCCATCTTTGGGTCGTGGTTCCGCGTCGAGCGCGAAGCGGACCGGCAGCGGCAGCAACAACTGGAGCAGCCACCGCAGCCCCAATCGGGTCCGATCGAAGCGACGGAATCAAAGACTATCGAAGCATTGTCGACGATTGTCCAGTTCCCGAATGGACCTCGCGAGGTCGAGCACTGGACCAAAGCCTCGGCGAATTCCGACGCTCGCACTTCGGAAATCCCCTCCCCAGCCATTCCGGAGATTTCCCGCGCTCTTGCGATCGAGAAGACGCAAGTCCCTCCCCCATCTCCCCAAACTAGTCAACGAATTTCAGTCGAGCCTCCCGCGAACGACCG
>PLKY01000353.1:19328-24187 GCA_003140785.1 Acidobacteriaceae bacterium
ACAACATCAGCTCGACGGGAATCTATCTGCGGACCAACGGTCGCTGGGAGCCCGGCGCACGGGTCTCGCTCATTCTGCAGAGGAGCGGGCCCCTGGAAGAGAATCTGCAGCAGAGGATCGAATTCGAGGCGGGAGCCGTTCGTGCCGGGGGCGATGGCGTCGGAATGACGTTCGTGTTGCCCGGAGGTTTGGATTTGCAGCTGTGGGAGTCACCGGAGAGGAAAGGGATCTACGAAGCGCAGCCCGATGGCGTGGTGCGGGAACTGCGCATGGCGAGAGCACTTGCCTTCCTAAGGCGCATCTGCCCGCCGGCGGCCGAAGAGATTAAGGAAATGTTGCACAAATCTCTCAGCAGCGTGAGGGTATCCAACATTGTGGAGATTGCGTTCAAAACGGAAAGGCTGCTGGCGCACGAACCCAACGCCTCCATGATGGTCGCTCATCCTGACCTCACCGTGCGCATTTTGGAACACGGATCGTGGGTTGACGTGGAGTGGATTCAGGAGCTCTGGGCGGGTCTTCTGGCCACGTCGTGCACCTTTGAAGGCCAGGACGAATCAAACTTGGTTTTCATCAATTTGCTGAGCCGGATGGCGCCGCTCCCAACGCAGATTCTCACCGCGGCTTGCGCAAAGGCTACGCAGGCCATGTCGGAGAGTGGGTCAGTCTCTCCTTATCTGCTCGCTTTTTCAGCGGAAGAGATGGCAAAGATCACGCGCTCCAACAACCTTACGAAGATCTACCGGTCGATCACCGAATTGTCCGAACTTGGGCTGCTCGAAAAGGGTCCAAGACTTTCGTCGCAGGTGGATCCCGAAACCGCCAAGGCCAAACCGACCCATCTTGGCCTGCAAATGTATGCACGCTGCAACGGGCAGCGCGGAGCGGCATAACAAACGCGGCACAGCGTGTCTCCCATTCCTGAATGACCTCTGCTTCTTCGAATCAAAAGCCACGGTGATCGCGGAATTGTTCCACGTGGAACAATTTCGCTAATTGACACGCATGGTCGCCGACGTTGCCGATTATCTCGAGAAAGTGGACCTTCGCATTCACATCCAAGGACGATCGACTCAAAAAACGATCGATACCCCAACGATAATGACGCATTGGCGCGTTTATCGTTGGTTTCATTGCGAGCGGGCAGCCCGACAGCGTTAAACTTGCGGTCAACCGTCTGCCACATCGCGCGTCTAACGGACTGAAAGTGTGCCCGACTCATCATGATGCGAAATCAGACCAATCCCCCTCTCGCTTTTGCAGTTTTGGCGCTCGCTTGGCTGTCAATGGCAAGCTTCGCCCAGCAATCCAACACTCAGCAGGCAGCCAATGACCAGCCTGTGACAACGCTGCATGTACAGGCGCGCGAGGTGCTGCTCCCGGTAACGGTGCGCGACAAGCATGGTGCTCTGGTGACAACGCTGCAGAAAAGCGACTTCGCGCTCACTGAAGATGGTCGTCCGCAGGTAATCAAGAGCCTGATGCACCAGACGGACCTGCCTTTTAACTGTGGCCTGCTGGTTGACACCAGCCGCAGCGTCTCCGGCGCAATCGAAAACGAGCGCAAAGCTGCGGACAAGTTCGTGGACCAGATGCTGCCGGTGCAGAAGGCGGCGACCGATCCTCCGAGTGCCGATTCTCATGGCGCAGCGGCAAGCGCGGCTGCCTCCGGCAAAAACGAGGCGTTCCTGATCCACTTTGACCGCGAGGTCGAGTTGCTGCAGGACTTCACTGCGTCACCTGACAAGCTCCACCATGAAATCGACCAGATGGGACCGTCGTCGCGCTCGCAAAACGACAGCCAGGGACCCGAGACCACCGGAGATGATCGCGGGGGACAACGGAGCAGCGGGCGCGGGGGAACGCAACTCTACGATGCCATCTTTCTCGCATCGGACGAGCTGATGAAGCCGAAGAACGGCCGGAAGGCGCTGGTGGTTTTCTCTGACGGCGTGGATCGCGGCAGCAAGGAGTCGCTCAACGAGGCCGTCGAGACGGCGGAACGCGCGGACGTGAGCATCTACACCATCTACTTCAAAGGCGAGCAGGAACGTAGTGACAATGGCGGGTTCCCTGGCGGCCGGCACGGTGGCATGGGCGGCGGCTGGCCGGGCGGCGGCGGTGGTGGGTACCCTGGTGGGGGTGGCTATCCGGGCGGCGGCGGACGCCGGGGTGGCTCCAATGAGCCCCAGGTCGACGGCAAGAAGATCATGGAGAAGATTGCCACGCAAACCGGTGGCCGGTATTTCGAGGCCAAGAAGAAGGACAACCTGGAAGAAATCTACGGCCAGATTGCCGAGGAACTCCGCGGCCAGTACCTGCTGACGTACACGCCCGATAAGGTGGACAACGACGGCGGCTACCACAAAGTGGCACTCAAGGCCAACAAGGACGACCTGACTGTGCTAACCCGCGAAGGCTACTACGCGCCGGGCGGCGACAGCTCCAGATAGTCTCCGGCGCGTCCCCTCTCAGCGAGTCATTTGTGCCAGTTCGTTCGTTTCAACTACCGGCGCATCCCCAAGCACCGGCTTGTACTTTTCCTCTTCGGTGACGACAAAAAAGCGGCACAAGTCCGCCCGGCCAAACGATGTGGTGAGGGCAACGTCGGAGGCGTCGCGTCCGGTGGCCATCAGGACACGGCCGATGCGCGGAACGTTGTGGCGGGCGTCGAACGTCCACCAGCGGTTGTCGAGAAACACCTCGAACCAGGCGCTGAAATCCATGGGGCCGCCCGGCGGCACGCCAATGTCGCCCAGGTAGCCGGTGGCGTAACGCGCGGGAATGTTGAGAGCGCGGCAGAAGGTGATAGCCAGATGTTGAAAGTCCCGGCAAACACCCACGCGTTCCGTAAAGACATCCATGGCCGTTTTGGTCGGCCGGGCTGTTGAGTAGTCGAATCTCACTTTTTGATGGACCCAATCGCAAACCGCCTGCACCCTTTGCCATCCGGGTTGCGAATCGCCGAAGAGCTCGAAAGCAGTATTTGAGAAGCGGTCGACCTCGCAATACCGGCTGTTCAGCAGGTACGTCAGCACATCTTCGGGGAGATCGCCGACCGGGCATTCGCGCGCGGATAATTTGACGGGGTCAGGCTTGCCCGAGTCCAGAACGAGCGTTGAACCAGTGAGGCGAAGCCTTCCAGCAGGAGCAACAAATCGCGTGCAGCGGTTTCCGAAGATATCGAAGTAGTTGGACACGAGCATTCCGGGCTCTGGGCGCACTTCGTCGGGCTCGAGCAGGTCCAGCGACCGTGAAGGATGCACGTTGAGCGCGGCGAGCATGGCCACTTCGCAGGGCAGATAGAATTCGATGTCGTATCCGACGCGGATCAGCATATCTTTGTAACCCTCAGATATGAAAAAAGGCCGGTTCGGTCCTGGAGAGCAGAAAAACAGCCCTGTCGAGGAAGTCGCGGCACTTTTATTGGATGCAGGATTTTGGATCGCGACGGTCGAAACGGAGCGTTCGCCGAATTTGTTCCTGCGACCATGAACCTGCCATGAATTGGAGTGGGAAATTGCCACAACGCAGCAAGGGCGCAGCCAATTGGCTGCGCCCTTGCTGTTACGCCGGTTGTTCGATCAGTTGGTGCCGGTGTGCAGGTCTGGCCCCGTTTGCTGTTCCTGGAGTGCCGCCTGCGCAGCTGCAAGCCTCGCCGTCAACAACCGGAAGGGCGAGCAGGATACGTAGTTGAGCCCGATCTTGTGACAGAACTTGACGGATTCAGGATCGCCGCCATGCTCGCCGCAGATGCCGACTTTCAAAGTAGGCCGCGTGTTCCGTCCCTTGGCCGTGGCCATCTTCACCAGTTGCCCCACGCCGGCCTGATCCAGAGTGGCGAAGGGATCCTGTTTGAAGATGCCGTACTTCAAATAAGCCGGCAGGAAGTTGTTGATGTCGTCGCGCGAGATGCCGAAGGTGGTCTGTGTCAGGTCGTTGGTGCCGAAGCTGAAGAACTCGGCTTCTTCGGCAATCTGGTCGGCGGTGAGGGCCGCGCGCGGCAGCTCGATCATGGTCCCCACCATGTAGTCGACCTTGGTTTCCTTTTCCTTGAAGACCTCTTCGGCGACCTTGCGCACGATCGCAGTCTGGTTCCGCATCTCTTCAATCGAGCCGACGAGCGGAATCATGATTTCGACATGCGGAGTGGCGCCCTTTTTCTTCACGATGCACGCGGCCTCAAAGATCGCGCGCGCCTGCATTTCAGTGATCTCGGGGAACGTGATGCCGAGACGGCATCCGCGGAGCCCTAGCATCGGGTTTTGCTCGTGCAACTCTTCGACCCGCGCCAGCAACGGGCGCAGTGCTTTGAGCTTGGGCGAGCGGGGTTTGGTGTCTTCAAGGTGCTGGATTTCGACCAGCAAATCCTCGCGCTTGGGTAGAAACTCGTGGAGCGGGGGATCGATTGTGCGGATGACTACCGGCAGCGATTCCATGCTCTTGAAGAGACCCACAAAGTCGGCGCGCTGCATAGGCAGAAGCTTCTTCAGCGCTATGCGGCGGTCCTTCTCGTTATCGGCAAGGATCATGGTGCGCATGTGCTCGATGCGGTCTTCNNGTGCGGCAAAGGCCGATGCCTTCCGCGCCGAATGTGCGAGCCTGTTTGGCGTCACGCGGGATGTCGGCATTGGCATAAATCCGCAGCCGCCGAACCGGGTCGACCCAGCTCATGAATTTCACCAGATCCGGATCGTCAGGCTGCGCGTCGAGTGTTTTCAGTTGGCCGGCAATTACGCGTCCGGTCGTGCCATCGAGCGAGATCCAATCACCCTGCTTGTATGTGTGGCCCTTGACGCGCAGTTCCTTCTTGGTATCGTCGACCGTACACTCTCCAGCGCCGGCCACGCAGCACTTGC
>PLKY01000079.1 GCA_003140785.1 Acidobacteriaceae bacterium
AAAGTTCGTACCGGTCTATGTGACCGAAAACATGGTGGGGCACAAGCTGGGCGAGTTTGCACCGACCCGCACATTTAAAGGCCACACCGGCGGATCGAAGGCAGCCGAGAGCTCCGCGAAGCCCGCACCGGCTCGGTAGTAGAGATTCCGCGCTCAATGAGGATGAGTCCTCTTCGGGCGCACAGAGATTGAGGAAGAGAACAATGGCAGTCGAGACAAGGGAATACCGGGCGGAGGCTAGGTTTCAGCGTGTATCGCCGCAGAAGGCGCGGCNNTGCTCGATCTGATCAAGGGCCGAGGCGTGCAGGAAGCGCTGGAGACGGCCGCTTTTACCAAGAAACGCATCGCCCCGGTGATCCACAAGCTCCTGGTCTCCGCGGTGGACAACGCGAAATATCTCGCGGGCGAGCAGGGAACCGATCTGGATGTAGACAGCCTCTACGTCAAGCAGGCTCTGGCCAACGACGGGCCGCGCATGAAGCGCATCCGGCCGGCTCCGATGGGGCGTGCGTATCGCTATCAGCGCAGGCTGGCGCACATCATTGTGTCTGTGGCAGAGCGTGCGACGAGTTCACATTTGGTGACCAAGGTCGAAGAGTCCGCTGAAGCGACGAAGCCCGCGAAGAAAGCGAAACCGGCAGTAAAGGCTGTTGCGAAGAAGGCGAAGCCGGCAGCAGCACCGAAGAAAAAGGCCAGCAAGAAGGCCTAAGAAGGATTGAGGGAAGAGTTATGGGACAGAAAGTCCATCCTTACGGATTCCGGCTGGGAGTGAACAAGCCGTGGCGCTCGCGCTGGTTCTCAGAGCGCGACTACGCGAAGCTCCTTGTCGAGGACGTGAAGCTCAGGGCCGAGCTGCGCGAAAAGCTGAAGGCTGCCGGCGTCAGTTCGGTCGAGATCGAGCGGCCCGGCAACAAGCTGCGCTTTTTGATTCGCACCGCAAGGCCGGGTATTGTCATCGGCCGCAAGGGCGCGGAGATCGAGAAGCTCAAGACAGAACTCGGCAAGCGCACCAACCGCGAAGTGTTCATCGACATCATCGAGGTGAACAAGCCGGAGCTGGATGCACAACTCGTAGCAGAGAACATCGCGCTACAACTTGAGAAGCGTGTCAGCTTCCGTCGCGCCATGCGCAAGAGTGTCGATTCAGCGCTGCGCTTCGGCTGCAAGGGAATCAAGGTACGCGTGTCGGGCCGCTTGAATGGCAACGAAATCGCGCGCTCGGAATGGTATCTGCAAGGGCGTCTGCCGCTGCACACACTGCGCGCGGATATTGATTATGGTTTTGCCGAAGCGGAAACCACATACGGCCAGATCGGCGTGAAGACGTGGATCTATCGTGGCGACATTTACGAGCAGAAGCGCCGCCAGGCACCTGCAGTTGGAACGTCAGTGTTTTAGGAGCAGGCAACAGGGATCAGGGATCAGGGAACTGAAGACCCGGTCGTTGATTTTGAGAAGTTTGGTTGGAGAGATTCGCCGTAAGCAGCCCGGAATGGGAGTTGGGCCGTGGATGAAACTGATCCCTGTTCCCTGATCCCTGTTCCCTNNCTGATCCCTGTTCCCTGCTTTTGAGGGTTTTCGTTATGTTGATGCCAAAGAAGGTGAAGTTCCGTAAGCAGCAGAAGGGCAAGCGCCGGGGTAAAGCGTGGCGTGGCTCCACGCTGTCTTTCGGCGAGTACGGATTGAAGGTTATGGAGTGCGGCTACATCACCGATCGTCAGATCGAGGCCAGCCGTATCGCCATGACGCGTTTCATCAAGCGCGGCGGCAAGATCTGGCTGCGCCTGTTTCCGGACAAACCGATCACCAAGAAGCCAGCCGAAGTCCGTATGGGCTCGGGTAAGGGCGCGCTGGATCACTGGGTCGCCGTGGTGCGGCCGGGCAAGATCCTGTTCGAGATGGAAGGCGTCACTCCCGACATTGCCGCGGAAGCCATGCGCCTGGCGTCGAACAAACTGCCGCTGAAGACGAAGTTCGTGATGCGGCCGGGTGCCGAGAAGGCTGTAGCTGCGGCAAAGTAAGAAGGCCGACCGCCTTCTCTGCGTGAGCGCAGACGAAGCTGGGACGCTGAGATAAGTTGGGGCGCAATCGGTTCCATTAGGGCCGACTCAAGCGCCGGAGAGAAACGATGGAACTCGAGAAGATTCGCAATTTGAGCGACGACGAGCTGCAGCACCACGAGAAGACCTCTGCGGAGCAACTCTTCCGGCTGCGCTTCCAGGTGTCGCTCGGTCAGAACGACGGAGTGAAGAAGCTGCGGCAGCTGCGCAAGGAGATCGCTCAGATCAAGACCGTGGCCCGTGAGCGCGAGCTGGGAGTGCGCGGCGCCAAGAAAGATGTGGTTGCGACGCCTGCTGCAAAGCCGGCCACCGCAAAGAAGGGATCCCGTAAATGACGGCGACAGCAGAAAAGGCACAGGCGCCGGCAGCTTCGCGGCGCAATGAGAAAGTGGGCAACGTAGTTTCGACCAAGATGCAGAAGACCATCGTGGTCGAGGTCGAGATGCGCAAGGCTCATCCTAAGTACAAGCGGATCGTGCGCAGCTCGAAGAAGTTTTACGCACACGACGAGCAGAATTCGGCGCGCGTGGGCGATGTGGTGCGGATTCGCGAGACGCGGCCGCTGAGCAAATTGAAGCGCTGGTCACTTGAAGAGATTGTCCGGCGTTCGACCCTGAGTCATCTGGAAGACACGGCCACCGTAGCTGCAGTTGAAGTTGCAAAGTAGAGTCGGCGCGTTCGAGTAAGGAGAAGAATCCATGGCAGTGCAAATGAGAAGCATGCTCGCGGTCGCCGACAACTCTGGTGCGCGGAAGCTGCAAATGATCCTGCCGCTGGGCGGCGGACTAGGCAAGAAGGCCGGCCTCGGCGATGTGATTACCGCCGCGGTCAAGGAAGCCTCGCCCGACGGAACGGTAAAGAAGGGCAAGGTCGTGAAAGCGGTCATCGTGCGCACGCGCAAGGAATACCGCAGGCGCGACGGAACCTATATCCGCTTCGACGAGAACGCAGCCGTGGTGATCGACGATGCGCATGAGCCGGTGGGCACACGCGTCTTCGGGCCGGTAGCTCGCGAACTGCGCGAGAAGAAGTTTTTGAAGATTGTGTCGCTGGCGCCGGAAGTGGTGTAAGAGCAGTCGTCAGTGATCAGTTGTCAGTTTTTGATCGTGGCTTGGAAGAAGTGATTGTTCGATTCAGTTGAAATGGCAGTACCGGCACGAAAAACTGACGACTGATCATTGACAACCGACCACTGTGGGAGAAGCAGATGCCGAGTTTAAGTATTCATCGCAACGATACGGTCAAGGTGCTCACGGGCGCGGACCGCGGCAAGACGCAGCGCGTGCTGCGTGTGTTCCCCGACAAGGGAACCGTGCTGGTCGAGCATGTTCGCATGATCAAGAAAACCGTTTCGAGCAAGACCGGGAAACGGACCAAGGGCGGCATCGCCGATCAAGAGTCGCCGATCAACATTTCGAACGTCGCGCTTGTGTGCGCCACCTGCGGCACGGCGCGCGTCGGATTCAAGAAGGAAGGCACGAGCAGGTTGCGTGTCTGCAAGAGATGCGGGTCGGAGCTACCCACGAAGAAGTGACGACAGTGAAACAGTGGTCAGAGAAACAGTGAAGCAGCGAGAGACCACGGGTTCACTGGAAAAGGAACGAATTCAGGCTGGGATCGAACGACCGAGAATTCCGGTAGCACTTCCGAAACGGTAAACGGATCGAAACTACGGTCCACTCCGAGAGCGGAAGAAAGAGAGAAGAGACATGGCGGCAAGGCTGAAAGAGAAATACAACAAAGAGATCAAGCCGGCACTGCAGAAGGAGCTGGGCATCGACAACCCGATGGCCGTTCCGAGGCTGGACAAGATCGTGGTCAACATGGGCCTGGGCGAAGCAACGCAGAATACCAAGCTGCTCGACCCGCTGGTGGGCGACCTGATGGCTATCACCGGGCAAAGGCCGGTGACCACCAAGGCAAAGAAATCGATCGCGGCTTTCAAGGTGCGCGCCGGCATGTCGATTGGCGCCATGGTGACGCTGCGCAACGAGAAGGCCTACGAGTTTCTTGACCGGGTGATTTCGACAGCACTGCCACGCGTGCGCGATTTTCGCGGCGTGTCGACGAAGAGTTTCGATGGCCGGGGCAACTACACGCTCGGCTTACGCGATCAGCTGATCTTTCCGGAGATTGATTACTCCAAGGTGGAGAAGCTGAAGGGCATGAACATCACGATTGTGACTACGGCGAAAGACGACAACTCGGCGCGCGCGCTGCTGAAGGCGTTCGGCATGCCGTTCCGCCAAGGGGCGTAAAGACAGTTCGCAGTTCTTAGTTCGTAGTTCACAGCATGCAGGGCCTCCATGGAGACGAATCGCAAGCGGAACGAAAGAGCTGAAAGACTACGAACTGTGAACTAAGAACTGAGAACTGTTTTAGAGGGGTTTATGGCAACCACTGCAAAACGAGTAAAGGACGCGCGGAAGCCGAAGTTCAGCTCCCGCCAGCACAACCGGTGCAAGCTCTGCGGAAGGCCGCGGGGATACCTGCGGAAGTTTGGCGTGTGCCGTTTGTGTTTCCGTGGCCTCGCGCTCAAGGGTGAGATTCCCGGAGTCGTGAAGTCGAGTTGGTAGAAAAACAGGGATCAGGTTTCAGGGATCAGGGATCAGTTGTTGTTGCTTAGGTTGGCAACTGAGGCGAATTCGAGAGTTCTTTCCTGATCTCTGAACCCTGACCACTGTAGTGACATTTCCGCAGGTTCCCTGCAAAACAAAGGCAGGGCGAACGGGGAATGAAGGAGAAGGAATGAGTCTGACCGACCCAGTAGCAGATTTTCTGGCGCGGATCCGGAATGCGATCCGGGCGCGTCATCAGAAGCTGGATGTGCCGGCTTCGAAGTTGAAGACCGAGATCGCCCGCATTCTTAAGGAAGAGGGCTATATCTCGAACTACAAGACCCAGGAAGAGGAAGGCAAGCTCATCCTCCGCGTGTATCTGAAGTACGGCGGACAGGAAGCGGCCATCCGCGACCTCGCTCGCATTTCGCGTCCCGGGTGCCGTGTCTATATCGGCCGCGATGAGATCAAGCGCGTGCAGGGTGGGCTTGGTATTTCGATCATGACCACGCCCAAAGGTGTGATGACGGGCCGTCAGGCGCGCCGCGAAGGCGTAGGCGGCGAAGTGCTCTGCGAAGTGTGGTAAAGGCAGTTCAGAGTTCACAGTTCTTAGTTCACAGTTGATGCTGCATCGAAGTCTGAGATCAACCGGGCGAAACTAAGAACTACGAACTAAGAACTGCGAACTGTCGGGCCTATACCCCGACCGGCTGCAGTGGAACGAAGAGAAGTTGAAACTGATCTCTGAAAGCTGATCGCTGACAACTGCTTTTCGGGACTCGCAAGCCAACAAGAAGGATTGATTCGATGTCGCGTATTGGAAAGAAACCGATCCCGCTGCCCACGGGCGTTAAGTACCAAGTCGAGGGCAACACCGTTCTGGTAGAGGGCCCCAAGGGCAAGGTGTCGGCGTTGATCGCCAAAGGCATCCAGCTCGAGACCAAAGACGGAACACTGCACGTGAATCGCGAAGACGACAAGTACGCCGCGGTCCATGGGCTGACGCGGGCGCTGGTCTTCAATGCAGTGCAGGGCGTGACCAAGGGCTGGACCAGGGAACTCGATATCGTCGGCATTGGTTATCGTGCTGAGCTGAAAGGTAAGGGCATGGTGGTGTTCACGCTGGGTTATTCGCACCCCATTGAATTTCCGTTGCCCACAAGCATTGAAGTCGCCGTCGATCCAAAGCAGACGCACCTGACCGTCACCGGCATCGATCGGCAGAAGGTCGGACAGGTCGCGGCCGATATGCGCTCGCTGCGCAAGCCCGACCCGTACAAGAACAAGGGTGTGCGCTACTCGGACGAGAAGCTGAAGAAGAAGGCCGGCAAGACGGGAGCCAAGTAAAGTTCGTAGTTCACAGTTCTTAGTTCGTAGTTGAGAACTCGGTAGCTTCACTGGATCGCTGTGAACTAAGAACTACGAACTGTTCGAAGAACTAACCCGAACGGAACCGCAAGGCGGCTCCGCTGATAGGAACAGAAACCGATGATTACGCAGAACAAGAGAAACGCAATTCGGCAGCGCATTCACTCGCGCATCCGGCGGAAGCTTTCCGGCACAACGGACCGTCCGCGGCTCAATGTGTATCGCTCGCTGAACCATCTTTACGCACAAGTGATCGACGACCAGAAGGGCGAAACGCTGGTTTCCGCCTCGACGCTTTCGTTGAAGCTGAAGACCGGCGGCAATGTGGCGGCAGCCAAGGAAATCGGCAAGGCCATCGCCGAGAGAGCAACCGAGAAGGGCATCAAGAAAGTGGTCTTCGATCGCGGCGGCTTCTTGTATCACGGCCGGATCAAGGCACTGGCCGAAGCCGCGCGCGAAGCCGGCCTGGAGTTCTGAGAATAGTGATCAGTTGTCAGTGATCAGTGATCAGTTTTTTTAGTGCCGATTGGGATTGATAGCAGGATGTTGGGAAATTGAAGTACGGGAACAGGGAATCAGGGAATAGTTGAAGCAACGGTCAGCGGCACACTTGGACTGACCACTGATCACTGTTCACTGTCCACTGGAAGGAAAGCAATGACGATCTTGAAGAAGAAACTCGATGCCAACCAATACAACCTGAAGGATCAGGTGGTGGCCATCAATCGCGTGACCAAAGTGGTCAAAGGCGGCAAAAACATGTCGTTTGCCGCGCTGGTCGTGGTGGGCGACGCCGCTTCGGGCGTGGTCGGCTATGGTTCGGGCAAGGCCAAGGAAGTTCCCCAGGCGATTCGCAAGGGAATCGAGTCGGCCAAGAAAAATCTCGTGCGCGTGAATCTGACCGATACTTCAATTCCGCACCAGGTGCTGGGCCGTTTCGGGTCTGGCCAGGTGTTGCTGAAGCCGGCGCCGGAAGGTACAGGCGTAATTGCCGGCGGCGCTGTGCGCGCAGTCATGACCTCGGTCGGCGTGCAAAACGTCTTGACCAAAAGCCTGGGAACCGCCAACCCGCATAACGTGATCAAGGCTACCTTCGACGCGCTGGTGCAACTGCGCGACAAGCGCGACGTGGCCACTATGCGCGGCAAGCTGGTCGAGGAGCTCTAACCATGGCTGAGACGAAGAAGATTCGCATTCAGTATTACCGCTCGAAGAACAACACGCCCTTCAAGCACAAGCTCGTCGTCAAGGGCCTGGGCTTCACGCGGTTGAACCAGATCGTCGAGCGTGTGGACAACGAATCGGTGCGCGGCATGGTGAAGACCATCCCGCACTTGGTGAGAATTCTGGAGAGCTAGAGAAACAGAGAAACAGAGAAAGAGAGAAACAGAGAAGCAGAAAATCGTAGGTTTACAATCTGTTTCTCTGATTCTCTTTCTCTCTGCTTCACTGACACACGCGAGTCGGCGGGGCTCAACCCTTCCGGCGCTATAGCGAGGAAATCATGGCAAAGAATCTATCCAATCTACGCGCGCCCAAGAAAGCCAACATCGGGCGCAAGCGTGTCGGCCGCGGTATGGGGTCCGGCATGGGCAAGACCTCAACTCGCGGCCACAAGGGCCAACGTTCGCGCTCCGGCTCCCACATGATGCGCGGATTTGAAGGCGGCCAGATGCCGCNNTGCCCAAGCGCGGCTTCACCAACATCTTCCGCACCGAATATACGGTTGTGAATCTCGAGCGGATCGCTGAGCTCGACGTGAAAGAGATTGGCCTCGACGACTATAAGAAGCTTGGCCTGTCCTCAAACAAAAAGGCGCTGATCAAGGTTCTCGGCTCGGGTGAGCTAACCAAGGCCCTCACCATCCACGCCCACAAGTTCTCCAAGTCGGCTGCGGAAAAGATCGCAAAGGCCGGGGGCAAGGCTGTGGTTGCAGGCGGAGCTGTAGTCGCGCCACAGGCGTAGTTCCGACCTTTTCGCGCGAACCGGCGGGAAATCGGCGGCGGGTTTTTGTTTCAGACGATTGTGTCCGTGGACACCGCGCGGATCGGTTCGAGGCTTGACAATCGACCGTTGGGATTTTCCGGCAATTCACGCCATTCGCCGCTACAATAGGCCAATAACAGAAATCGACTGGCGGCACCGCCAGAAGCGGACTAGCAGACATGCTTGAGAAGTTCCTCAATATCTTCCGGATCCCCGACCTGCGCAAGCGCGTGCTCTTCACCCTTGGCATTCTCGCGGTCTACCGCCTCGGCGCGTGGATTCCGACGCCAGGCGTCAACGCGCATCAGTTGGAGCTGCTCTTTGGCGGCCAAAACGGAACTTCGCTTGGCCTGATGGACCTGTTCACTGGCGGCACCCTGCGCCGTATGACCATCTTTGCGCTGGGCATCATGCCCTATATCA
>PLKY01000310.1 GCA_003140785.1 Acidobacteriaceae bacterium
AATCCGTGCCCTTAACGAGAAAGCGCTTTTTCAGCCATTGAGTCTTAGAATGAAGACCGACGACAAGGAGCGTGGGCCATGGGAATCAGCGACGAAGCGTTTGAGGTTACCTGTCCGGATTGCGGAGCGATGCTGAAGGTCGATCCGGTGACGCGCGCCATCATCGGGCATACGCCGGCGCCGCGCAAGCGCATGTTTGAGGATCTTGAAACCGCTGCCAAGGCGATGCGCGAACAGGACGAGCGCAAGGAGTCCATCTTCCGTCAGTCTGTCGACGCGGAGCGGAATAAGGAAGACCTGCTCGAAAAGAAATTTGCAGAGGCGCTGCGCAAAGCGAAGGACGCGCCTAAGGGCAGGCCGCTGCGCGATTTCGATTTGGATTGAGCGCGCACACTAGAAAATAATTTCGGCTCGCTTTTCCTCAGCACACATTTGCCCGCATCGCACTTCGCATGCAGCATAATAGACCAGCACTCAGTCAACGAAGGAGAGAAGAATGGGCATCGTGTCAATCCCCAGACGCATGGTCCGCGAACGCGATAAGGTAAGCGCTCAGCAGGCGGATTCCCCTGATTGGATCAACCTTGCCGCAGGCGGGACCTTGTTGGCCGGCGGCCTGCTGCTGCTTACCAACCAGCGCCGCGCAGGAGTGGTGATGGGCGTCGCGGGCGCAGCGCTCACTCTGCTCAACCACCAGGAGACTGTGCGGGAATGGTGGGATCAAATCCCCACGTATGTCGAGCACGTGCAAAACATGATTGGCCGCGTGCAGACTTCGATGGAGGAGCTTAACATTACGCGCGAAAATCTGCAGCAGACTCTGACCGGCTTTGGGCAATAGTTTCGAGTCGGAACTGATCCGCTTCAAATACCAAGCTGGCGGCGACCCGCCTCGCTGATGCGGTGCGGCGTCCACTTTGGTTCCCACACCAAGTCGACTTCGACTTTGCTGATGTCGGGGATACCGGCGAGGCGGTTGTTGACCTGTTCGAAGATGAGCCCGCTCGCAGGACATTGCGGGGTGGTCAGCGTCATCGTCACCTTGACCCATTGGCGCGGCCATGCGGGCGTGGAGTCGGGGTCGGGACCGGTTGCGATTTTGTAGATGAGGCCCAGATCGACGAGGTTCAGCTTTACTTCGGGGTCGAAGCAATCGCGCAGGGCGGTGAGGATGTCGGATTCGGAGAGCATGCTTTTCTACGGCTTGGCGTCGATCGATTTCACGTCCATGAAGACCTTCGTATACTGGCTTGCAGTAATGGACTCTTCCAGGGTGCCAGCGGCAATAACCCGTCTGCCCATCAGTTTCTGAGCATCTGCTCTGTGAGACTGATCAACGAAAAGCTGAACCTCTTCGATGTTCTTGGCGGAGTCCAGACTTGCGCTGCCGTTTGCCTCAGCGCCAGCTGCCGGCTCAACGGAAATTGAGTGCCGCAGCTTCAGGATCAAGATCGTTTCTCGTTTGTCTTTGGCTGGTGTCTCACCATAGCCTGGGGGGCCGTATACCTTGCGCTCCGAAAGGATACCATCGAGTTGAATTCCAGGTGTGTCGTATTTCAGTCTTGATTGCGTATCGGTCGAGGCCCTTCGCTGCCCCAAACTGATCGCCGCGCAGCAGAGTACAAGAGCATTGCCCACGACAATGGCCAAGGCATTCTTGGCAAGAATGTGAAAATCATCGCGGGTCCGTTGCATATTAAGGAGTTCCCTAGTTCTTCCGCTCTACCAGGTACCGAGCTACCGACTTCAGCCCATCGGCACGGCTGCCGTAAGGTTCGAGCGCCGCGAGGGCCTCATGCATCAGGCTCGCGGCATCGCGCCGGCTCTGCTCGATCCCGAAAACGGCGGGCCAAGTAGCCTTCTCAGTCGCCTGGTCCTTGCCCGCAGTCTTGCCCAGGTGCGCCGAGTCCACGGTCATGTCTAGCACGTCATCTACGATTTGAAAGGCAAGTCCCGCCTTGCGGCCGAAGAGATCGAGCCGTGTCACATCGTCCGCCGTTGCGCCGCCATACACGCCGCCGGCTACCACGCTTACGCGGATGAGCGCTCCGGTCTTGGCGCGATGGATGGCAGCCACCAGCTCCGGTGTAGGCTTGGCGTGTTCGCTTTCGAGGTCGAGAACCTGGCCGCCGATCATGCCGTCCACAGTGCCGACGGCGTTGGCAATGAGGCCGATGATCTTGACCACTGCGGCGGGCGGCGCGTCCAGCCCCGCCAGCACTTCAAATGCGCGCGTCTGCAGGGCGTCTCCTGCGAGAATTGCAATCGCTTCGCCGAAGGCCTTGTGGCACGTTGGTTTGCCACGGCGCAGGTCATCGTTGTCCAGGGCCGGCAGGTCGTCGTGGATCAGCGAGTAGGTGTGGAGCATTTCCAGGGCTGCGCCCAGCCGCTCAATGCCTTTGGGAACTTCGCCCGCGATCGTCGCGGCAGCCTGGATCGCCAGCACCGGCCGCAGCCGTTTCCCGCCGGCAAATGTCGAGTGGCGCATCGCGCCGTGAATCGACGCGGGAACGACATCCGTGCCGGGAATCAGCGCTTCGAGGGCCCTGTCGGTCAGCTCTGCGCCTTCCTGAATCAGAGATTTGACGTCACTCGGCATTCTCCTCATGATAAACGAGGCAGCTTCAGTCTTCTCTCTGCGACACATAGGACTGTGAGCAACACCAGCGCAAGAAGACTGATACAACGTCCAATCCACGTGTCTTTGGTTGCCGTCCAATCCACGGTCACGCGGTCCGGGCCTTTGGGAACAGGCACAGCGATCAGGCCATCGGCGCGCTCGGGGAGCCCTGTAGCAGGCTGCCCGTTCACCTTCACCCGCCACGCGGGATAACTGCGCAGCCGCAAAATCAGGTAGCCGTCGTAGGGCACGTTGGCATCCACGCGCAAGTGCTCCGCGGCAGCTTTGCCCGGATTAGGCGCTGCGGGAAATGTTTCTTCGCAACCGGCCTGTTCCGGCGACCATGCGAGATCGGCGCCAGCCGAGCCCTGACCCAGCGCAATCGCCGGCGTCGGGTTCAGGCAGGCCGCCGGCAGTCCCATTGCCAGCAGGGAATTGTCCGCATTCGTAGGCGCATACTCGTCCGTGCCTTCGAAACCGGTCCCGGCGCGATAGACGTTCAGCATCCCAACGACAGCGTCTTCTTCGTCGCAGTCTTGAAAAAAGCTGAACCCGGCTAAGCCCGTCGCCGCCAGAAAGACCAGAACACAGACCGACAACGCCGCAACGCGACCTCCTCGCCGCGTCATCCAAATAGCCGACGCGAAGAAGATGCCCATCGGCGCCTCGGCCACTACGAGCCATCGCCACGGGAACTGCAGAAATCGCATTTTGGGCAGCAGGTTCCACACAGGATCGGAGACCGGGAATTGCAAAAAAAGAACGCCCAGCGGAATCAGCGCCAGCGGGATCCACCAGCGCGTCTTGCCGCGGAAATGTCCGCGTGCCCAGCAGATCAACATGCCTGAAACGGCCACGGCAAGCATGGTAGCCGCGATGGCGGAGGCCTTGAGCAATTCGAGGTCGTGCATCTCCAGGGCAGGATTGGCGTGGCGCGCGAAGAGCCAGCTGTTTTCCACCTGGTACCCTGGGTCGTCGATGGCCTGCCGAATGGCCACCCAGCGTTGCTCGAACGCAGCCGGCACAATGTAGGTCGCGGCCAGGCCCAATCCCACTGCGGTTGCCACGACGCCGCGCAACAGCGGAGCCCCGGATCGCCGCAACACTGCCAGAGCCAGTGCGACGGCGGCCAACAAATAACTCGCCATCACACCTAGGGGCGCATTCGAAAGCCACGCGCCAGCCAGCACCAGCGCCAGAGGTGCAGCCGAGCCATCAAGGGCACGGCGCCACCCCGGCGCGTTCGGCATGCGGTCGCGGAGAAGGAACAGCAATAAGAGCGAAATCCAAAAGCCGCCGGCGAGTTCGCCGAAATCGGACCGTTCGTAGGCTGTGAATAACGCGTAGCCAGAGAAGAGTGCCGCGCATCCGGCGAGCGTCGCTGGGCCTTCGGTTAACTGCAGTCGCGCGAGCGCGCGAGTTGCCAAGCCGGTTCCTGCCAGACACAGATAGGTAATTGCGATGGGCACAGCCTTCCACGTCATCACCAGACCCAACGCCGCGCCCAGCATCCACGAGAGAGGAGGATAAAAAATGAAACGCGGTTCGCCTGCGCCGAAATTCGCGCTTGGCGACCAGTGCGGGTACAAAATCCCCTCGCGCCAGCACTGCTGCGCATCGAGCCATGAGACCAGATGGAAATCGAAATCGTGTCCGCAGGAGTTGCCCAGGAATAATTGCGGCCCGGTCGCCGTTAGCGCCGCAACCAGAATCACCGCGATGCCGATGAACCGCCGCTGGCGTTCGCGCTCCCAATCGCTCCGGGTCGTTCCTGTTCCCTGATCCCTGTTCCCTATTCCCTGTTCCATCATGGCAACAGACGCAGCGTATGGCGCGTTTGTGCGCCAACTGCGGTGGAGCTGAACGGCAGCGCGAACGTGGTGCCGCCGTAGTAGTCGTTCCACTGGTCGCGGAAATAGGGGCTCAGCGGGTTGCCACTCTCGCCCAGCACGATGTTTTCCGTCGATCCGTCGATGTTGCTCCAGTCCATCGTGAATCGTTGCGATGGTCCAAATGTGCGGCCTGCCTGCTTCACTGTCACGGTGTCGCCGCTGAGCGGCTGCGGCCCTGTCCCTGCGATCCTGCCCACGATCGGCAGAAAGCTCGCCAAGGGGTGTTCGAGATCGATCACGTGCCAGCTGCCATAAGTCAAGCGGCTCACGTCCGCGGGCGCCTTGCCGCGATCCATGCCGCGGCGCACCGCTTCCGTCAGCGCTGCGTCCCAGTCCTTGTAGCCTGGAGGAAGCCAGTCCGCGCTGGCGTGCATGACGATCTCTTCCATGGCAAAGTTCGATTCGGACCAAAGATACTGACCGGCCAGTTCTCCCAGCTTCGGCTCCAGGATCATCGGCTTCAGGGCTTCGCGCGCGCGCGTCACCACCGAAGCTGCGGCGGAGTCCGTACTCAAACGGCCATCCCAGCTCCGCATCAAGTCCGCGGCTTTGCGCAGCCGATCGTCAGTGCCTGCGGTGTGGTCGATGGCGTACGCAAAGCGATGCGCGAGTTCCTGGTCCACTTCGCTGTAGATGTCCGTCTGCACAGTGAGCATGTCTTGTGGCAGAAGCTGGTCGCGCCCTTGGAGTGCCTTGTAAATCCGCTCGGCGCGGTAAGGGTCGGCCCACTCCAACGTCAGCATGTTGGGAGAGTTGTCGGTCGTCACGCGCGAGTTGGCCGTGGCAAGAAAGCCGGACGGCGGATCGAATGCATTCGGCAAGCTCTCAAACGGGATGTAGCCCTGCCACTCGCGCGCTGCATCCTGAATCGGCACTCCCGCCAGGCCCATCGGTCGCAATGGAATGCGGCCTACTGCGTGATACGCAATGTGCCCCTGGTCGTCGGAGTAGACGACATTCAGTGTGGGTGAATTCCAGGTGCTCAGGGCCGCAGTCGCATCGGCGCAGCTCGCCGCCGTGTCGAGCTGGAAGATCGGCAGCGCGTTCAGTGTCGCATCGTAGAGCGTCCACTTTAGCGCCATGGGCCGCGTCTCTTTTGTAAAGAGCGGATTCATCAGCGGTCCGTGCGCCGTCGATTGCAAATCGACCGTCACATCCTTGCCGCCGCGCACGTGAATCACTTCATGGTCCACCGCGAGCGGCTTCCAGCTGCCATCGCTGGCCTGGTAGTTGCCCTTGCCGTCGAGCTTCTCCACATACACGTCCTGCACATCGGCATAGAGCGCTGTGTAGCCCCACGCCACATGATCGTTGTGGCCGGCCACGACAAATGGAACTCCCACGAGCGTCACACCGGCGGCGTGAAATCCAGGCGCGTATAGATCGGCCATGTACCAGATATTCGGCACCGTCAACTCCAGGTGCATATCGTTCGAGAGGAGCGGTTTTCCGCTCGCCGTGTGCCGCCCCGCAATGACCCACTCGTTCGATCCTGGTGCGCAGTCGACGCACGCTGTCCGTCCAAGCAGCGCACGCAGAAGATGGATGTCTTCGAGCGGAACGGCGCGTGTCTGGGTACGGTCATCGTCTTCTTCTTCGTCGTGGCTCGGAGGAATCGGATGCGGCTGCGTCAGGTCCACAACCTGCCCGGTCGGTGGATGGTCGCGCCACGAGCCCACCGGATACAGATCGGCTTCGAGCTTGGAGTTGTGCAGCTTTGCCGCAATCTGTTCGCGCGCCAGTTTCACATCCCAATGGTCGTCGAGAGTCTGCGCCATCATCGCCACACCGATACTCAGCGAATCCGCGCCACTCCACGGCTTGGGACGATAGCGCAGCAGCACAAATTCCGGAGGCAGCGTATCCCCGTGCTCGGCGATAAACAAGTTCACGCCGCGCGC
>PLKY01000411.1 GCA_003140785.1 Acidobacteriaceae bacterium
CTCCGATGTTGGCTAACGGTAACCCGCCCGACTGCTCGCCAGGCCGGGTTGAGCTGGTGCAGGTAATCTTGAACGTTTCGCCCTGATTCCCGAACCTCCGCCCGCACTAGGCCGTCCAGATCCGACCACCAGTCGGCAAGCAAGGACGCCTGGAGGTATTCCAGTCCGCGCATAGGCGGGGCGGACTGAGCCATGGCCGCGAGATCCCCTGGCTCGGGCACGGGCGTTGGGCGCAGCTCGGAAGTGCCAGCAGTCTCCGGTTCGTGGCACAGACGGGTCAGATAGCGAGAAGCGAAATTGCGCGCCCAGACGAATTCAGGCGGTAGCGCGGACGTGAGTTCGCTTGTCGCCAGGCTCAAGAGTCCGTTGGCCTGTGATTTGGCGAATGCTTCTGGGATCCGTTCGCAAAAAGGATCGTCCGGCGACGGCGGCTCAGAAGCCAACACCAGCAAGCGTCCATGTGGGGAGATGGTAAGAACTATACCCATGCGAGCGTTCTTCGGCTCTCCAATAAATACTGTAGATCAACGTTGCTGGGATATGCGACCGACTGCCGGCGGAGTCGGGAAATTGCGATTGCAATTCATGTGTTTCTCCTGAAACGTACATTCCAGGAGGAGCGGGAAGGAAGATAGATGAGAGAGCATCCGGCGCGGATCCGGGGGCTTCGTCAATTCCCTACTGCTCAAGATCTGGTTGACGTCAATCGCCTCTTCGGAAGAATAGATGCCACAAAGCGCGCTGATCAGGCTCTTGCGCGCTGAATAGGCGTCGATCCTCGTATCGAAGTCTCCCCGCTGGTCGACAACTTCGCCGCCCTGAATGACCATGAGCGCGGAAATGTGGATAGAATCCGTCTCGACATATTGGCGGGCTGCAAGAAACTTCTCCCTTGACCAGCCGGCTCACCCCTTTACCGAAACCGATGGTCACGATCAGTGAAAAGAAATGATCTAGGGCTCGTGAGCAGGAGATTTCCGATCGTGGGGGGACTAGAACATTGAAACTGTCCCCAGATCACTCAAGGAGAAGGCAGCCATGCAACAAGGGAGCATCATTCGAACCCATCGTAAGCACGGACCGGACGTTTGGCAGTTTCGCTGGTCTGAAAAGAATCGGAGTGGTGGCCGGATCTATCGCAAGAAGGTAATTGGAACAGTGCAGCAGTACCCCGACGCACAAGCAGCGCGCGGTGCGACTACCGCCTGTTGACTCACATTAATGCAGGGCGCACAGACAATCGTGCGTGCAAGATCACTGTTGAGCAGATCTGCGAGCATTTTGAACAGAGGGAATTGAGAAGCCGCGATAACTTTCGCAGCTTCGCCACCGTGAAATCGTATCGCGGCTATATTCGCAAGTGGATCAAGCCGCGGTGGAGTTCTGTTTATCTCGACGAAGTCAAGGCTGTGGAGGTCGAAGCATGGTTGCGGCAGCTTTCGCTAGCTCGATCATCACGCGCCAAGATCAGAAGCATCTTGTCGATCCTGTTTAATCATGCGTGTCGCTACGAATTGTTCGATCGCAACCCCATACGGTTCGTCCGCCAAGGCGCGAAGCGCCGGGGTGCCCCAGACGTGCTTACAGCGGCTGAGATCAAGTCGTTGGTTGACCACTTATCCCTTCGGGAGCGAACACTCGTACTGCTGGCGGCATCAACCGGCTTAAGACAAAGCGAGTTGTTCGGGCTCAAATGGCGTGATGTCGATTTCGAGCGCGGAGAACTCAGGGTTGTGCGTTCGATCGTCTTCGGCGTTGTCGGTCGATGCAAGACCGAGTCGTCGGAAAAGCCGGTTCCTCTGCATCCGCTGCTCGGAGAGGCACTGTTGAACTGGAGAAAGACCTGCAGGTTTACCGGATGCGAAGACTGGATATTTGCCAGTCGATTGCACAAAGGACGACGACCTTATTGGGGCGCGGTAATTCTTCGCAAGTACATCCGGCCAGTTGCCGAGTCACTGAATATTGAGAAGCGTATCGGCTGGCATACCTTCCGACACACCTACTCCACTTTGCTCAGGAGCATCGGAGCCGAGTTCAAAGTGATGCAGGAATTGATGAGGCATTCCACCCTGCGGACTACGATGGATGTCTACACACAGGCCGTTGCGCCTGCCAAGCACGCCGCCCAAGCCGCGGTCTTGGCCCTCTTCCTCCCGATGACTGACTCTTTTGAAGACAGCGAGACCGTAGAAACGGCATAGGCCAGGTTCAGCTTCGAGGGTGCATTTGGGACACAGAAATGTGGCTTTTTGCACCTTCGAATGTTCGGCGAAGATTCGAAGGTGCTGCTGATTCGATTTGGCGTCCCCGACGGGATTTGAACCCGTGTTATCGCCGTGAAAGAACGTTGGCAAATCGCAACTCTAACATTTCAAAGGGAAGCGAAGTGCATCGGAACGCATCGCAACGACTCTAACGACAGATAATCTGGTCCCGAAATGGTCCCGAGTTCCTAAGTGTTGGCGAATCCTCTACCACTTCGACGCTGTTGACCGAGGAGTTACTGACGGATGGTCCGGTAATTATCCCCTAGTAGCAGGTGGAGGGGATAATGGACAGTCTTAAGGTAGACGAAGGTGCTGAATTCGTTCAAGCAGTTCGGCGAATTGTTCTTCTCGGCGCTGAATTATCGGCTCTAGGGCAGCGGATATCTCGGCAGCCCTTGTCTCTAGAACGTCGCCGAAGGTCGGGTCTAGACCGCGCACTGCGCTTTGTAGTGCGAACACTGTGCTGGAGAGTTCGTCGTGCATTCGGTGAAGACCGTGGGCGTATTCGATGATGCCTACCAACACGGCGCGCAAATCGTTAGGTTCGCTCATGGCGAAAATCTTACCGCTCAAAGCAAGTTGAGGACACTATGAACCGCTACCAGACCGTCCCAAAACAGCAAAAGTACACCGTGAAGCAGTTTGAGGCCGAATTCCCCACCGAGGACGCATGCCTTGAGTATGTGAAGGAAAAGCGTTTCCCGGGCGGAATGGCCCTCTGTGTCAATTGCAAGGTCGAGCGCAAGCACTACCGCGTCTCGGACCGCACGTCCTACGCCTGCCACGCCTGCGGGAACCATATCTACCCTCTGGCCGGCACCATCTTTCACAAGTCCACCACCAGCCTAAGAACATGGTTCTTCGTCATTCGCCTCATGGCTTCGACCCGTGTAGGAGTGTCGGCAAAGCAGATCCAGCGCGAAACAGGAGTTACCTACAAAACAGCTTGGCGCATGATGAAACAGGTTCNNAGCGCGGTGGCCAGGTCGTAGCCCGTGTCGTGCCGGATAACCGTCGCAGCACACTCCTGCCTGTCATTGGCGAAGTCCTCCCACCCGAAACCGCCATCTACACCGACCAGAACTGCTCCTACGACTGCCTCAGCGCGATGGAGTACACCCACCAGACCGTCAATCACAAGCTGGGATATGTCAACGGCAATGCCCACACCAATACGATCGATGGTTTCTGGAGCCTTGTAAAGCGTGGAATCACTGGAGTTTACTATCAGGTCGGTGCGGAGTATTTGCAGTCCTACCTAAACGAGTACGCCTTCCGCTACAACCGACGGAAAGTCATGCGCCCGATGTTTTCTCTGCTGGCCGAACGGACGACGATTCAGGTTTGCCCTC
>PLKY01000018.1 GCA_003140785.1 Acidobacteriaceae bacterium
CCGACAGGGAGATAGACCCAGTCGCGATCGTGCAAATGCAGAACAGCTTCGGCCGGTACGACCGTGTAGGTCACTTTCTTGCGGCTCGAAAACGTTGCCGTAACAAACATCCCAAGCCGGAGAATGCCGGGATTTGGAACCTGAATACGAACCTTAGCTGTACGAAGTGAGGGGTCAAGCACTGGGCCAATATCGCTGACGCGTCCGGTCAGCGGCCNNATCTGGATAGGCATCGAGCTTGATCCTTGCTTCCTGTCCTAGTTGAAGCTTAGGAATGTCGTTCTCGTAAACGTCGCAAAGGATCCAGACGCTGGACAAATCAGCGATCGTGAAGGCTGTGGCGGAGCCCGAAAGCGTGACACCCGCGGCAGCTGCGTTGGTCACATTTTGCCCGATGATGACGCCGGTTATAGGCGCATAGACATTAACGATTGGGCTCGGGTGGTCTTTGTCCACGCCAAGAACCTTTAATTGCTCCTCAGCGGCCACGAGGTCGGCCTTCGCATCCTTTTCGGCATCGTCCGCTTGCTCAACCATGGCTTGGGAGATTGCGCCGTGCTTGAATAAATCCTGCGCGCGAATGTCCGCCTTATTGGCAAGCTGTTCATCGTTGACAGCCTTCAAATAAGTATCAAAAGCGTTGGTGACGTCGCTGCTTTGTACGCTGAAGAGAAGTTGTCCCTTTGTCACGTTGTCATCAAGGCGTGTCTTGAGGTCAACGACACGGCCGTTCGCCAGGGAAATGACCGGGACTTCGCGAGAGATATCGGGAAAAACCGTTCCCGTCGCTTTCAATTCTGAAGGAGCTTCGATTTGTCCGGCAGTTGTGAGAGGAAACTTGGCTACATCATTCTTATCGATGGTGATCAGGTTCATATCCGACACTTCGATCACCTTGGCTGCTGGCGGAGCGCCATCGCCCTCGTCTTTGCCATGGCATCCCACCAGCACGATGGTCAAAGATGCTCCGGCTGCGAGAACTATCTGGGCGATGAAATATCTTTCGAAAGGGAAGTGCTTGATCATTGGATCACCTCACGTCCCACAGCAAGATTGAGCTGCGCGGTGGCATTAAGATAGGAACCGACTAATTGCAAGTAAGCCTCCTGCACGGCGCGGTATTCACTCTGTGCGTTTAGAAAATCCATTAAGGATGCGCCGCCATGCTGGTAAGAATAGGTGATGGTATCGCGCACCCTCGTGGCTTGATCCTTGTATTTTTCCTTGTAAGGCTTGAGGAGAGCGATATCGCTTTCGACCAGTGTGTAGGCGGAATCCACATCACTAAAAACCTGCGCGCGCGTAGCTTCGCTGGTTTGCTGGCTGCGGTTGATATCAATGAGTGTGCGCTGCTTTTCGCCCTGGTTGTGGTCGAAGATACGCAATGGAATATTCACGCTGGCGCCGATCGTCTGGATGCCATTGGGGTTGTTATTCGATGAGTTATACGTGTACCAGCCACTGAACGTTGGATCGGTAGATCCGTTCGAAATCGCCAGCTTGTGATTGGTTTGCGATTGCTCGATGGTTTCGAGAGCTGCCTGAAGATCTGGGCGGGTGTCGAGAGCAGTCTGGCGAAAGTCGTCAAGCGACTTGAGATTGTCGGAGAAATCGAATGGGCCTGAAACGTCAAACTGCTCGACCGGCATTCGTTCATTCAATAATTGGAGCAGCTGAATCTTCGCTGTCCGCAAATTGACGATTGCCGTTTGGATCTCGGTCTCGTATTGAACACGCAGTAACTCAATTCGATCAAGATCGATCTGCGCNNATATCTCCTGCTCGGAAGCGATCGCGGCTGATCTGGATTATGTGGTCGTAATACTCCAGATCTGCTTTCGCAAGGTCGAGGATAGCTTTGGCCTGCAATGTATTTACAAAGGCTGTGCGTAGGGTGAATTCAAGCGTCCGCTTCAGATCCACGTGCTGCGATTCGGCGATTTGTGTGCCTTCCTTCGCGCTTTCCAGACGTAACTCGCGCTTGTGTTCGCGCTCATGTAGATAACTTAGAGTTGGGACAACATCCGTTCCTTTGAACGGTTGCCAAGCTCCGTCGTTTGGGGCGATTTGCGTGCCGTCAGCCGATGCCGTGAACTGTGGGTTAGGCCGCAAATAAGCTGTGATTTCTTCGGCCCGCATCTCGTCGACGTTCAGGGCATCAGCTTTGAGTGCCGGATTCCTGTCTTCGAACTCCGACTTAACTTGTTCCCAAGTCAACGATCCTTGTGCCTGGCACAAGGATGATGCAGCCAATAGAACGGCCGCTGCCATCCACGTGGACCGGGAAGGAGACTTCCGCTTCATAAATATCCTTTGCGTCGTGTTTCACACGGCGCTCGCAGGAGAACTAAAGATGTGGAGAGAACTGACGGGAATTCGGGGGCGAAGAGTCAGGCAGCGGGGGGAGGCCGGTTATCTATTCCTTCGAGCGCCGGAATTGCATATGCTTCGACCGGCATATCAATGGATGCCGAGAAATGCCGAACATGCAAATTGACCTGGGCGAACAAAGGTGCGAGCGGGGTTGCTATGACAGGGAGAATTGAATGTAGGCTTGGAGCAATCTGGTTCCGGCGCTGACAGGTATCCGTCTCCGCAGGATTCTGAATCGACCACAGATCATCGCTGACCGAAATGACCGGGAAAAGGATGACAAGTAGCATGATCAGGGCGATCAAGGGCAATCGCCTTTGTGCGCCCGTCCGATGCTCGAAGCGCATCCAGAGACAGACACTCACAATCGCAAGGCAGGCCCAGGCGAGATTGAGAAAAATCTCCATACTTCGGACCGATTCTACACGAAGTGTAGTTGGGGGGGAAAATCGATCCGTTCGGGGAANNCATTGATCGTTGCGATCCAAGGAAATGCAGCGATCCGGTGAGTTGCCTCGGCGAGCCCCAGGACCATTTTGCTCATGGGCAGGGCCGGATTGATTAAAATCGTTGAGCCAGATTGATTAGAATCGTCGTCCGAGGGGCCCTTCGGTTTGACCCAGCTTGCGAATCCACTTACTATAATCAGGTTGTGCCTGTTTATTACAATCAGGTTGTGCGTGTGCGCCCGGCATTCTGTCTTTAGCGTGTTCATGCGTTGCGGCGTGATCACCCTTCGCACATGTTGCCCCCTCGTTCAATGGTAGNNCGAATCCCTGGGGGGCAGCCAAAATTCGAATCTAAAGCAGTTTATTGCGGTCCGTGCCAGTCCAAAGAAGTTCATTTGATGGACAATCTAAATGGCTTATTTAAAACGGCTTAGCGCTCCGCGAGCGTCCGTCGTGGTACGATGAGAGTCAAGCGATTGTGAGGATACGCCAGAACCCCGTATCCTCATTTTCCAAGCCTAAAATGAGGATACCGAACGGCGCCATAAGGATCGTATCCTCAGGGGGTATCCTCATGGCTCTCACAGATATGAAAATCAAGGCGGCTCGGCCTGAGTCAAGGCCCTACCACCTCACGGACGGGCATGGCTTGTTCCTCGTGGTTCAACCGAACGGCTCCAAACTCTGGCGTTGGAAGTACCGTTTCCGAGGCAAATTCCGGCTGATGGCGTTTGGCAGCTACCCCCAGACCAAGCTGACTAACGCGCGTGCAGCACACGCTGAAGCCCGTTCCAAGTTGCTCAGCGGAACCGACCCCATGGCCGAACGGAAAGCGGAAAAGTATGCTGCGCTGGAGTCCGAACGTATGGCGGGACCCGATGCGAATTGCGAGACACTGAACGGCTTTCGTGAAATCGCTGCACAGTGGTTTGAAAAATGGAAGGCAGGCAAAGTCGAACGATACGCGCGGGACACAGAGACGCGCATCAAGGAAGACGTTCTAAGCCGCATTGGCGATCGCCCGATTGCTGCCATTAGGCCATCTGAGATCGCTAACATGATTGTGGCGATCGAACAACGAGGCGCGGCAGATGTCGCCCGCAGGGCGTTACAGAATACCCAACAAATTTTTCGATATGCAATGGCATTCGGACTCGCCGAGCAGAACCCAGCCGCTGCGTTCCGTCCTTCTGACATTCTCAAACAGCGCGCAACAACGAACTTTGCTCGCGTGGAAGTGACCGAACTGCCGGCCCTATTAACCAAGATCGACCTTTATGATGGATCACATTTCGTGCGGCTCGCATTGCAGATGATGTCACTTGTGTTCGTGCGCACGGGCGAGTTAATTCCGGCGCGGTGGTCCGAGTTTGATCTGAGAGAAAAGCTTTGGAGCATACCGGCTGAGCGGATGAAGATGAGGCGACCTCATATGGTTCCGCTTTCTCGTCAGGCGCTCGCAGTGCTGGAAGAGCTGTGGGAACGTCGGAGGACCGATGTCTGGGTGTTTCCCGGTGAACGAAGTTGTCCTTACATGAACAAGAACTCGATGCTCGGCGCTCTTAAACGGATGGGTTACAAGGGAGAGATGACGGGCCATGGCTTTCGCGGCTTGGCATCCACAATCCTCTATGAGATGGGATACGAGCGGGCTCACATCGAAATGCAGCTCGCTCACGCTCCGAAGAATGAAGTCGAAGGAGCTTACAATAAGGCCCTTTACCTCCCTCAGCGCGGCATCATGATGCAAGGGTGGGCGGACTTCCTCAATGAAACCCGTAAATCCGTCAAAGCCGGTCGCCGCGTTAGTAAGCGAGGTACGGTTAAGCGGCCGACCTTGACGCATGCACGCGCTCCGCAGCCCACTGCTTGACTTCGGATCTGACCCACGCAACAGCGCGCGCGCCAAGCCGAATCGGCGCGGGGAACGGCCGCGATATGCCGTGAACGTAGGCCCAATCTGTGCTTTGCGTCCAATAACTTGTTGGGATGAGCCGGTTTCGGAAATTCG
>PLKY01000161.1 GCA_003140785.1 Acidobacteriaceae bacterium
TCCCGCAGACCATCCGCTCGCGGTGTCAGCACTTCAGCTTTCATGCCGTCAAGTTCGACGACATTCTGGCGCAGCTGAGAATGATCGCAATCCAGGAACAGGTGGAGGCCGATGACGCTGCGCTTGCTTTGCTAGCCGAGGCCGGGGATGGCTCGATGCGCGATGCGCTTTCCATCATGGATCAGGCAATTGCCTCAGCGCCCTGCGATGCGCAAAACCGTCCTGCCCTGTCGACGGTGCAGATTCGCGAACTGATGGGTGCCGTGCCCAACGCCGTTTTTGAGCGCTTGCTTGAGGCCGTTGCTGCGGGCCAAAGCGCCGAGTTGATGGAACAGCTCAACGTGCTGCTGAACGCGGGACACAGCGCCTCGTCGCTCGCGCGCCAGATGGTGCGCTACCTGCGCAACGCTTTGATGGCGAAGCTCGACGGCGAGCAAACCGAGTTGCTGCAAATCTCCGCGGACGAGCGGGCACGCGCGGCGCGAACTGCGCTTCTATTTACCGAAGAGGATTTGACGCGCAATCTGCAGATCGTGCTACGCACCTTCGACGATCTGAATTACCGCCAGGAGCAACGCTTCCATCTTGAGCTGGGTCTCCTCAAGTTGATCCACGCGCAGCGCCTGTTGCCGCTGGAAGAATTGCTGAGTGGCGTCTCGAGTGGCAAAGGAACGCGCGGTGGGCCGGCCTCACCTTCGCAGACTCCGCGGCCCATTGCTTCCGCTCCGCGGCAAACTACTTCGTCTGCCCCTTCAGGACCTGCGGCGGCTTCCGCACCTACTTTGTCGCCATTCGGCACCGTAAACGCATGGAGTAGCCCATCAAGCATCAAGCAAATTGCCGCCGAGCCGATTGTCGAAAGCGCATCATCAGCTCCGCCACGCGAGGCTAGCCGTTTCCTTGTTGCATCCAGTTCAAGCCCCGCCGCAGGATTTGTCGAACAGCTTACCGAAGGCTCGCTGGCCAAAGCTCCCCAGAACGGCGGAGCACAGACTCCGCCACCACCGTCTCCGCCCTCGACGGACGTGGCGCGGAATGCCATATGCGCTGCGCTTACGGAAAGCGGTTACGAGTCCGCCGCCCTGTTGCTCGGCGCTGGAGAATGGACCATCGACGGCGCAAGCATCCGGATTGAAGTCGCCAGTATGGGCAAGAAGATGTTGAGCCTCACCGTGAATCCTGCGGCTGAGAAGATCATTCGCCAGGAACTGCAACGGCTGGGAGCATCTTCGCGTTTTCTCGTCGTGCCGGGGGCTTCGAATGGGTCGGTGCCCGTGGGGCTACCTGCTCCGCTTGCGGGCAGCGTGCAGGATGAGGCTCTTAAAAACCCACTCGTGCAGCGGGCAAGAGAAATCTTTAATGCAGAGGTTCGCAGCGTGGTCGATCTACGCGTCAAATAGCAAGCAGAGTAGCGATCCGCAAGGAGGCAAAATGATCAACCCGCTGAAAATCCCGGAGATGCTTTCTCAGGCTAACCAGATGCAGGAAGAGATGCAGCGCAAGCTCGCTCAGACTGTCGTGGAAGGGACAGCGGGTGGCGGCGCGGTGACCGCGACCATGAACGGGAAGAAAGAGCTGCTGAAGCTTCACATTGAGCCATCGGCGGCGCTCAGTCTGACCGGTGGGCAGCCGGATGTAGAGATGCTGGAAGACCTGGTGGTGGCCGCGGTAAACGATGCAGGACGCAAAGCCGACGCGGCGATTCAATCCAGCGTGCAAGGCATTCTTGGCGGCCTCAAGATTCCTGGCCTTGGTTGATATGTTTCATTCGTAACCGTACGGAGACAAGACGATGCTCGAGACAATCAACCGCAGAAGCTTCCTGCAAATGGGCGCGGCCACAGGCGCCGCAGCCATAGTTCCGCGCTGGATGAATGCCCAGGCCGCGCCGCTTCCTGACCGGGTGCTGCAAGGGCGTGACCTCGCATTGAAGACGCCGATCACGACAACCAAACTCTACGACAACGTCTATCTCCTGCAAGGTTTCGGCGGCAACATGGCGCTCCAAACCGGCCCGGAAGGAAACATCCTCATTGACTCCAGCTTCTCGACCTCCGTCCCCAAAGTGCGGGAGGCCATCGCCGCGGTCAGCCACGACGCTCAGGGCGCGCTCATCAACACCCACTGGCATTACGACCACACCGACGGTAACGAGGGCTTGCACGCCGCCGGATTCACCATCTATGCCCACCGGAACACGCGCGAGCGCATGTCCACGGCCCAAACAATTTCGTTCTTTCACCTCGTCATGCCCGCCTCGCCCTCCGGCGCTCTGCCCTCGATCACCTTCGACGATTCCCTGCATGTCTGGCACAATGGCGACTCGCTCGATCTCGTCCACTTTGACCCGGCGCACACAGATACCGACATCTACATTCACTTCCACAATGCCAATGTTTTGCACGTCGGCGACATCTGGTTCAACGGCATGTACCCCTTCATCGACGAAGCCACGGGCGGCGTCATTGGCGGAATGATCCACGCTTCGGAGAAGGCGCTCGCCGTCGCGAACAACGACACAAAGATCATTCCCGGCCACGGCCCACTGGGTTCAAAAGCCGATTTCCAGAAGTTCCACGATATGCTCTCTTCCGTTCGGGACAAGGTAGCAGCTCTTAAAGCCTCCGGAGCGAGTGAGCAGGAAACCATCGCCAAAAAGCCCATCGCAGACTTCGACGCCGCCTGGGGAAAAGGCATGCTCGGCGGAGATGCATTCACCGGAATCGTCTATCGAACCTTGTAGCTGTCGGGCTTCCTAAAAGTGCCAGGTGCACCATCCTTGCGGCCGCATTCGGCCGCAAGGACTTTAAACCACAAAGGTGGAACATAGTCCGTTCATCGGGAGGCAGCAAAGTGTCACGGTATGCCGAGCCAATGGCGCGGCTGATTGAAGAACTGAAAAAGCTCCCGGGGGTCGGTACAAAATCCGCTCAGCGGTTTGCCTTCCACATTCTGCGCTCGACCGGCGAAGACGCGGCGGCGCTGGCCGAGGCCGTGCGCGGGCTCAAGGAAAACCTGCGCCTCTGCTCGATCTGCAACAACATTACCGATGTGGATCCTTGTGCGTACTGCGCTAGTCCAACGCGCAATCAGCGCCTGGTGTGCGTGGTCGAGGAACCAACGAACATCGAAGCTGTGGAGCGCACACGCGGCTACAACGGCGTGTATCACGTGCTGCACGGAACGCTGTCGCCGCTGCATGGGGTGGGGCCCGATCAATTACGCACCAAGACGTTGGTGCAGCGCGTGGAGCGCGGCGAAATCGATGAGGTCATCCTTGCCACCAGCCCAACGCTTGAGGGCGAAGCGACTGCCAACTGGCTGGCCGGAACCCTGCGCGGGTCTCCGGTGCGGCTATCGCGAATCGCCACCGGCGTACCCGCGGGCAGCGATATCGAGTATGCCGACGAGGTGACCATGGCGCGTGCAATCGAAGGCCGCCGCGATCTCTAATCGCGGCAGCGCTTGCCTGCGCGACTTATGCCTGCAGTCTGCTTAACAGATCCTGGGGATGGACGGGCTTAGCCAGGATTTCGAACTCGTAGCCCTTCTCCCGCGCCTTTTCCAGCAGATCGGCTGTTGCAGCTTGTCCGGAAAAGAGGAGGATTTTGATCTTGGGAAGGATCGATCGAATCATGATTGCCGCATCAATGCCATTCAGATCGGCCATGATGACGTCGGTGATGAGCATGTCCGGGGTAAACGTCGATGCCATATCCACTGCCTTCTCGCCGGAATAAACAGCGCGCGCATCGAAGCCGCTCTGGTTAAGGATCATCGCCAGCGTATCGGCAATGACACGTTCATCGTCCACAACGAGAACCTTGGGTTTGACACGATTTTCGTGCATACTCTCCTAGACGCTGAATGCTGCTTTTACGATCGCGCTACTTCTTGAGTCGCGGCGACCTACGCGGCTCGGGAGGGGCCGAGGGAACGAACCACGTTCGCAACTCTTCTTTTTAAATGATACGCTCTGTCCGGCGCCAGCTTTACCCCGTTTCCAGACTGACAAACACCAGGAGATTAGTGTAAACAATTGCGGGTTTCGCTCTCGAAACCTATCTCCTCGGGAGGTTTGATGCAAACAGCTGCCGGATTCATCTGCCAGAAATCCGGCAATCATAGACTTGCAACATAACTGAACCGCATTCGCATCACGCGGACCCTGAATCGGAGACCTTTGCATGCAGGAAGTGGCTATTTTGAGCCCTGCGGAAAACGTGAAAACCGAAGCCATCATCCGCGCAGAACGAATTGAAAAATACTACGCCCAGCCCAGCGAGAATCGGATCCAAGTCATCTCGGCTACCGATCTGAGTATCGTTCCCGGCGAAATTGTCGCTCTTCTGGGACCATCGGGTTCGGGCAAATCGACCATGCTGCGTATGCTCACAGGTCTTTCTGTTCCTTCGGCAGGGCAAGTGTACTGGCACGAGAAACCCATCGCCGATGCGGAGATTAACGTCTCGATCGTCTTCCAGAGCTTTGCGCTCTTCCCGTGGATGACGGTGCTCGAAAATGTGGAGGCCCCTCTGCAGGCGCGCGGCATAGCCCCTGCCGAGCGCCACGAACGCAGCATGAAGATGATCGATACCGTCGGCCTGGACGGATTCGAATCAGCCTATCCCAAAGAGCTCTCCGGAGGCATGCGGCAACGCGTCGGCTTTGCGCGCGCGCTGGTTGTCGAGCCCGAAGTGCTCTTCATGGACGAACCCTTCTCTGCTCTCGACGTGCTGACCGCCGAGAACCTGCGCAGCGAGCTGCTCGAGCTGTGGGAGAAGAAGACAATGCCCACGAAATCTGTCTTCATCGTGACCCATAACATTGAAGAAGCCGTCTTGCTTGCCGACCGCATCATTGTCCTCGGGCGCAATCCGGGTCATATCCGGACCGATTTTCGCGTTCAGATTCTGCAGCCCCGCGACCGGAAATCCGAACCCTTTACGCAACTCGTCGACTACATCTACAAGGTGCTGACGCGCCCCGACGTTGCTCCAGTCGCAGCTCCCGATCATCAGCACCCCGGCCCGCGCCCGCGCGATCAGCGCCAGATGCACTACCAGATGCTGCCCCACGCTCGACCGGGCGGCATTGCAGGGTTACTCGAACTGCTGCTCGACAAAGGCGGGCGCGACGACATCTATCGCCTGGCCGACGATCTTGCCTTCGAGATCGATGACCTGTTGCCCATCGTGGACGCCGCGCAGTTGCTGGGCTTCTTAAAAATCGAGGAAGGCGACGCGTCCATCACCGAAAAAGGCGCCGAATTCGCCAACTCCGAGATCCTGCGCCAGAAAGAACTTTTCCGCGACGCGGCCATCGAGCATGTCCTGCTACTGCGGCAAATTCGGCGCGCGCTGGAATCAAAGAGCGACCATACAGTGCCGGAGGACTTCTTTCTCGACATGATCGACGAACAATTCAGCGAGGAAGAATCGCGGCGCCAGATGGAGACTGCGATCAACTGGGGCCGCTATGCCGAGCTGTTCGATTTCGACGCCGCACGCCGACGCTTCGTCATGCCCGATGCCTTGGAGGAAACCGCCGCGAACGAGGAAGTCCAGTGAAGCTCCATCCCCTCGCGCGAACCCTGGTCACTGCGCGCACCTGGCCTTTCGTCATCGATGTCGGCGTGGCCGCTTGCGCATTGGCTGTCTTTTTCGCCGTCATTAGCACAGGCACGTACTGGCTGGGCAAGCCCGTCCCCGTCGTGCCCATTTCGCACTCCATCGGCGCCCTGCCCGCGTATGCCTTCTACTCCATCGTGCGCATCGGCATTGCTTACCTTCTCAGCCTGACCTTTGCCATCACTTATGGCTACACAGCGGCCTACAATCCGCGCATTGAAGCGTGGATGATCGCCGTTCTCGATATTCTGCAATCGATCCCCGTGCTCAGCTTTTTGCCTCCTGTTGTACTGGCCATGGTCGCGCTCATTCCCAGTCATCAGATGGGCATCGAGATGGGCGTCGTACTGCTCATCTTCACCGGGCAGGTCTGGAACCTCGCCTTCAGTTTCTACTCCTCGCTCAAGAGCATCCCGCGCGAGATGTTGGAGGCGTCGCGCATCTACCGCTACTCGGCCTGGCAGCGCTTCTGGCAGTTGGAGATGCCCTACTCCGCCATCGGCCTGGTCTGGAACTCAATTGTCTCGGTCGCAGGCGGGTGGTTTGCCTTGATGGCGTGCGAGATGTTTACCATGGGCACCCGTAATTTTCAGTTGCCGGGCCTCGGCAGCTACCTGCAAACTGCCGCGGACTCCGGTGACATCCACGCTCTCGAGGCAGGATTCGCGGTCGTAATTCTCATCGTGGTCGCCACCGATCAACTGGCGTGGAGGCCGCTGATTGCCTGGAGCGACAAATTCAAGTTTGAGCAGGTTGAGTCGGCCGATCGCCTCACGTCGCCGATCCTGAACTTGCTTCAGCGCTCGGCTCTTTTCGCATCCTTACCGGGCCAGCTTTGGTCCCACATTGAAGAGCCAATGTATCGCCGATTCGCACGCACAAAAGAGGCCCGTGTCGTGCACCCGCTCGATGAGGGCACTTCCCGCAACACAGCGTCACCCGCACTCTGGACGATCGCCATCCTGGCCCTCACCGTCGTGGGCTGGGGAGCCCTTCAAGCGGTTCTAATGCTTCGGACAGTAACCTGGCCGGAGTTGAAGCTGCTGCTCGAGGGCGCGGTAGCCACGTTTCTCCGCGTCAACGCCGCCCTGCTCATCTCCGCCCTGTGGACCATCCCCGTCGGCGTCGCTATCGGCTTCAATCCTAAAATCGCGCGCTTCATTCAACCGCTCGCGCAAATCCTGGCCTCCGTTCCGGCCACGGCTTTCTTCCCCATCCTTCTCATTGGTCTCGTCAAGATCGGCGGCGGTCTCGGCATTGGTTCGATTGCACTGATGCTTCTGGGCACGCAGTGGTACATCCTCTTCAACGTGATTGCCGGGGCTATGTCGATCCCTTCGGACCTGCGCGAAGTTTCTTCGCTTTTCCGCTTCACCCGATGGCAGCGCTGGACCCGCCTCATTCTTCCCGGCATCTTTCCCTACCTCATCACAGGCATGGTCACGGCCTCGGGCGGCGCATGGAACGCCTCGGTCTTCGCGGAGTACTCCCGCATGCCTGGCCGCACCCTCCAAACCATCGGCCTTGGCGCGCAGATCGATGCTGCCACGGACAGCGGCCGCTTTCCGGTCCTGCTGCTAGCCACGATTTTTATCTCGCTGATGGTGGTTACCATGAATAGGCTGGTTTGGCGCAGGCTCTATCGGCTCGCGGAAACGCGATATAAACTCGAAGGCTAATCGCGTCGGACAAATAAATACCGCGGCTAATACAGGAGAAACAATGATTCGAGTCGGGCTGGTTGGTTTTGGCATGGCGGGGCGCGTCTTTCATGCGCCAATCATCTCTTCGGTCGAAGGATTGGAGCTCGCTGCCGTTGTCGAGCGGACTACCGATAACTCTGCGCAACGGTATCCCGGCATCACAACCTACCGCACACTCGACGAATTGCTGGCTGACTCGTCGATCAAGCTCGTCGTCGTCGCCACGCCGAACGCCACGCATTACGATTTCGCCTTGCAAGCTCTCGAAGCAGCCAAAAACGTAGTGGTCGATAAACCTGCAGCTGTTTCGTCGGCGCAAATCTCCCAGTTGCTGCAGTTAGCCGGTGGCATCGGTATCCAGTACATCCCGTTTCATAATCGCCGCTGGGACAGCGACTTTCAGACAATTCAAAAAGTATTACATGAGAAATCTCTCGGTCAGCTTGTCCACTTCGAATCCACCCTGGATCGATGGCGCCCCAGCCCGTCGACACGCGCCTGGAAGGACGACCCGGACCAGGGAGGCATCCTGCTCGATCTCGGCACCCATCTCGTCGATCAGGCGCTCACCCTCTTCGGCCAGCCTCAGTCCCTCGGCGCCGAAGTGCTGCGCGAACGCGATGGGGAAGGCGCAAACGATTCGTTTACCGTGCGTCTCCATTACCTCACTGGCGCATCGGTCACATTGAGCGCGAACTCGCTTTCATCGCTGGCTCGACCGCGGTTTCACCTTCGCGGCATGAAGGGGAACTACTGGAAGTGGGGCCAGGACTTGCAGGAGGAAGCGCTCGGCAAGATCACACGCATCGACTCGCCGGAATGGGGCAAGGAACCGCCCGCCCATTGGGGAAACCTTTGCGTCGACACCGACGGAAGCATGGTCACGCAGCCCGTCGAACCCGTTCCCGGCGACTATCGGCTCTTTTACGCCGGAGTTCGCGACGCCCTGCTGGGCACTGGGAGCCCGCCTGTGGCTGCCGTCGATGCGTGGCGCACGGCGCGCATACTCGAATGGGCGTTGGAAAGCGCGAAGACCCATCGCGACATCGAATGCGACTGGAGCGCCGAACCCCAATAAGTATTCCCTATTCCCTATTCCCT
>PLKY01000081.1 GCA_003140785.1 Acidobacteriaceae bacterium
TCTGTGTCTCTGTGACTCTGTGACTCTGTGGTGAAAAGGCTACTTTTTCTTCCCCGGAACTTTTCTGAGCGCATGCGCCTGTTCAAACTCCTCCGCCAGTTGTCGCGTCGCCAGGTTCTCCCGGATATGCGCCAGCCGCTGCTCCACCTTCCACAGCGCCTTTTCCAGATTCGGCTTATTAGTGATCGCAATATCCCGCCACATCGAATAAGGACTCGCCGATATCCTCGTCATCTCCCGCAACGCCCGGCCCCCCGCCGGCAACAGCGGAGCTTCTTCTCCAAACTCATCCACCAGCGCCGCCGCCAGCGCCGTAGAAATCATCTGCGGAACATGGCTGATCCACGCGCACAACCGGTCATGCTCCTCCGCTGGCAGCATCGCAATCCGTGACCCGATCGCATCAATCCATCCCGCAAACTCCGCGAACACCCCTTCATTCAGATTCTGCCCCGGCAGCGGCGTCAGAAACCACACGGCCTTGTGAAACAAATCCGCATCCGCGTAATCCACGCCGCTCATTTCTTTCCCTGCCATTGGATGCCCCGCCAGAAACCTCTTCCCGGCATTCTTCCCAAACACCTTCGCCGCGCGCTCGACAACCGCAGTCTTCGTGCTGCCAACATCGGTAAGCAGAGCCTTCGCCGGCAGCACCGGTCCGATCCGCTCAATCAGATCGACAATCGCCAGCACCGGAGTCGCCAGTACAACGACCTGGCTCCCATGTACCGCATCTCCGGGATTCACAATCCCTACGTCGATCGCCCCGCGCATACGCGCGCGTTCCAGCGTTCCCTCGCGATCGCAGCCGACAATCCGCCCCGCAAACTTCTTCTTCCGCAGCGCAAGCCCCAGCGACCCGCCAATCAGCCCCGTCCCAATAATCGTGATTTGCCGAATCGCCATAAAGAAATGAAAACCACAGAGGACACCGAGGACACGGAGGATGTAAAAAGAAACTTAGAAACTCAATCTATGCCCCGAGATAGCTGGTCGCACGTCGGTTGATTTGTCGTTCCAATTCCTCTGCGTCCTCTGTGTCCTCTGTGGTTGTAATTTGGTTTTTGCTCACCCGATCTTCCGTCCCACAGCCGGCGCAATCATCCGCAACTCATCCATCAGCTTCGCGAACTGCTCCGGAAACAGCGACTGCGCCCCATCCGACCATGCTTTGTTCGGATCGCAATGCACTTCAATCAGCAGCGCATCCGTGCCCGCCGCCACCGACGCCCGCGCCATCGGCGCCACTTTATCCCGCCGCCCTGTCCCGTGCGACGGATCCGCCGTCATCGGCAAATGCGAAAGCTTGTGAATGATCGGAATAGCCGAAATATCCATCGTGTTCCGCGTATAAGTCTCAAACGTCCGGATCCCGCGCTCGCACAGAATCACGTCGTAATTCCCGCCCGCCATAATGTATTCCGCCGACAGCAGCAGTTCTTCCAGCGTCGCCGCGATCCCGCGCTTCAGCAGCACCGGCTTGCGCACCTTCCCCAGTTCGCGCAGCAGATTAAAGTTCTGCATATTGCGCGCGCCCACCTGCAGGATGTCGACGTAGGGCAGCATCATCGGGATCTGCGAAATCTCCATCACCTCGCTGATCACCAGCAGGTTGTACTTCTCTCCTGCCTCCCGCAGCAATTTCAGCGCATCTTCCCCATGCCCCTGAAACGAATACGGAGAGCTCCGCGGCTTAAACGCCCCGCCCCGCAACACTTTCGCCCCGGCCTTCGCAATTGCCTCTGCCGTAGAAAAAATCTGCTCCCGCGTCTCGACCGAACACGGCCCCGCCATCACCACAACTTCGTTCCCGCCAACATCAATCCCGTTCGCCAGCTTGACGATCGTCCCCTCCGGACGAAAACTCCGCCCCGCCAGCTTGTACGGCGAACTGATGCGATGAACTTCCTGCACCCCCGGTAACAACTCCAGGATGCGGATATCGAAATCAATCCCCGACCCGACGGCCCCCAGCACGGTCATCCGCGCCCCCGTCGAGCGGTGCACTTCAAACCCCATTTTCACCAGGTGCTCAATCACCTGCTGAATCAGCCCCTCATCCGCGCCTTCCTGCATCGCCACAATCATAAGAGTCTCTCGATTTGGCTACGAGCCTCGAGTCACGAGTCGGGAGCAAATAAATTCGCCTTGGGCTCACAGCTCGTCGCTCATAGCTCACAGCTCGCTAATCATTCACTTCCGAATCCAACTTCGTTCCCGCATCCGCCAGCTCGGTCTTCGGCGCAATCTCTTCCTTCTGCACGTTCCGCATCACGTCGATAATGCGCTCGTAGATGTGCGTCAGCTCGATGTCCGGCAGTGGGCCTTTGTTGGCCGCGCGCACGTTGGCGTAGATGATTTTTTCTCGCGCCGGTTCGTAAACCGGCAGCGAAGTGGCGACCTTGAGGTGGCCGATCATCAGCGCAGCGCGCGCCCGCTCGCTGAGCAACTCCACAAGCTGGCGGTCCAGAACATCAATTTGATCTCGCAGTTCTTCCAGCGTCATTCCATCCTCGTGTTGCGCCTTACCGCGTGCATTCGCTTGCGAGTGAAAGCACGTTGGGCAAGGTGCATAGGAGCTTGAGTTGAGTCCGTTCTTGCCAATGGGTGGGTCTACCGGGCCAGCGCGACTGCGGGTTGGCGCAGACCCTTGATAAATCGAGCCACTGCGCCGGGCGCCGTTTCCGGGGTCGATCTTTCGATCAACTCCACGATCGCGCTGCCAACGACCGCGGCATCCGCGAATTCCGCCACCTGGGCGAAGTGCTCCGCGTTGGAGATGCCGAACCCCACGGCCACGGGCAGCGTTGTCCATCGGCGAATGCGCGCCACCAGAGAGGCCGCGTCGGAAGTGAGGTTCTGCTGCGTGCCGGTAATCCCGACGCGCGAAATGGCGTAAACGAATCCTTTGCTATGCGTCGCGATGGCTTCAAGGCGTTCGTCGGGGCTGGTAGGCGCTGCCAGAAAAACGGGCGCGAGGTGGACGCGTTCCATCTCGGCTAGGTATTCGGCTGCTTCTTCGACGATGAGGTCGGTAACAAGGACGCCATCGGCACCTGCGGCACCTGCGGCATCTACGAATTTCTTCAAGCCATAACGCAGAACGGGATTGAAATAGGTAAACAGAATGATTCCAGCTTTAGGACGCTCATTCCGGATCTCGGCAGCGAGAGCAAGCACGTCCTTCAAGTTGGTTCCACGAGCAAGAGCACGCTCGCTGGCTCGCTGAATGATGGGCCCATCCGCAAGCGGATCGCTGAACGGAACTCCGAGCTCAATCACGTCCGCGCCGGCATCGATGGACTCAAGCGCGATGGCGCGCGTGGCATTGAGAGAGGGGTCGCCCGCCGTGAGGTAAACGACCAGTCCCGGTTTGTGATTGAGAACGATAGCCATCGGAGGTTGCGGTTACGCTCCCTGAAGGTTGAGTTCGCGCGCCAAAATGCCCATGTCTTTGTCGCCGCGTCCAGAGAGATTTACAACTAGTATGTCACGCACGCTCATGCTCGGAGCTATGCGCAAAGCCTCGGCCACCGCGTGTGCGCTTTCCAGCGCGGGCAGGATGCCCTCAGTGCGCGCCAGCTTCACGACGGCATCCAACGCCGCTGCGTCGTCCTGCGATACATACTCGGCACGTCCAGAATCGTGCAAAGCCGCATGTTCCGGCCCGATGGAGGCATAGTCCAGACCCGCCGATACGGAGTGCGTGGCAGCGATCTGCCCGTTCTCATCCTGCAGAACATAGGAATACGTGCCCTGCAAAACCCCCGGCTCACCGCCGCGAAAGCGCGCCGCATGCTGACCCAATTCGGTGCCGCAGCCACCGGCCTCCACGCCGATCAGGCGCACCTCGCGATCCGGAATGAATTCGTAGAACGCGCCGATGGCATTCGATCCGCCGCCTACGCACGCGATGATGGCTGTGGGAAGCCGACCCTCTTTTTCAAGGATCTGTTTTTTCATCTCAATGCTGATACAGCGATGGAAGTCGCGGACCATGGTGGGGTAGGGGTGGGCGCCCAGCGCGCTGCCCAACAGATAATAAGTGGTGCGGACGTTAGTGACCCAGTCGCGCATGGCCTCGCTGATGGCGTCTTTCAGCGTTTTTGAGCCGGAAGAAACGCCGCGCACCTCAGCCCCGAGCAGGCGCATGCGCAGCACGTTCAATTCCTGCCGCGCCATGTCGACGTCGCCCATGTAGATGACGCATTCCATGCCGAGCAATGCGCACACGGTGGCCGTCGCGACGCCGTGTTGGCCTGCGCCCGTCTCGGCGATGACGCGTTTCTTGCCCATGCGCCTGGCGAGCAGTGCCTGGCCGAGAGCGTTGTTGATTTTGTGCGCGCCCGTATGCAGCAGGTCCTCGCGCTTGAGATAGATCTTGGCGCCGCCGAGTTCTTCGGTCAGGCGCTTGGCAAAATAGAGCGGTGTTGGACGGCCGGCAAAATCCTTGAGCAGTGAGGCTAACTCGGCCTGGAATGCTGCGTCCGCCTTGGCCGTCTCGTACTCGTGCTCGAGTTCAACCAGCGCGGCCATCAGCGTCTCTGGCACATAGCGGCCGCCGTAAATGCCGAAGCGTCCCGGCCGCGATTCGGATGGAGCCGCTGGAAGAATGACCGATGCCATGGGGCCTCCTACTCACGCGCACGGAAAACAGTGAACGCTTCAGTGTACTAGCCCCAGGGGAATTTGAATTCAAATTGACCCATGGCACGTCCTTACAGAAGAGGCTGTTTCTAATCGCCGGTGCTGACGGCGGCGGATCAGATTTGGTAGTCGTCAGCTCCGCCTAGCCTCAGGGCTTCGGTAGTCCGCCTGCCTAATTCTTTCAACACCCTCGCTGTATAAAGTTTGGGTTGGTAACTAAGCCCGTGGGTCAAGTATTCGAACCGCATCGAGGGCTTAGAATCGGGTGTATTCATTTGGTTTCTCATCAGGTTCCGAGACTCATATGCGATCATGTCGGCCGCCTGCAATCCTGCATACGAGCTATCGTTCCCAAAGCAAATTGCGTGAATCCGATCCTTCACTCTGGCGAATTTTTGATCAGGATGACCCCGTAACGTATCCAGCATTCTATAGAATTCAAGCGCAGTTCCATTATCATCGTCTACCACTATGTGATTGGTGAACGCATGTTGACTGTTTCGACTCTGCTTATTCCGCTCATAATGATATGGTGAAAGGCGAACACATTCGAATCGTTCCAGTGTAATGTGTAGCCTGGATCTTGAAGCAGTTCACGATAGCACCTTGCGTCGACAACCGCCCCGATGCAAATCAGATTTGCTCTTTGAATGATTTCAACGAGTTCCTGAAGCATCTCTTCACGCTTAATCTCCCAATCACTCCCCCATTCTTCGTATTTCCTCTTCCACTTATCCTCCTTGCTGTTTGGGTACATGATTCTTCCCATGTGTATAGGTGGAACCTGCCACTTAAAAAGGCAGCTCTCCCACTCCTCTCCGAATCCACTCTCCCGCATGAGCAACGTAGCCGCACAGCGATGTGTAATCGGAGCTGGCGCCAAGTTTTCCGCTCTCATCAACGAACATCATGTATTGAGGCACTACTTCCTCCAGCATTCCTGGCCGAGTACCCCATATCTCGATTTCGAGAGGTAGGACAGCAAGCTTCCGAGTCAGGCCCTTTTCGCGCGGCGCGTTACTTTTTCGCCGAGTTTCGAAGCAACAAGCACGACCGGCTCCTGATCGGGAAACGTCGCAATCAAGGTCAGGTGGCCTCCCATGGCCGCTACGGTGCGCTGCATGGTGGACAGGCGCGGGTCTTTGCGCTTCTCCAGGCGCGAAATCTGCATCTGGCCGATTCCCAGAACCTCCGCAACCGTCGCCTGGCTGATCTTGCGTCCCTTGCGCAGTTCAGCTAGGGTCATGCGCCGCTTCACCTTGGCCACTAGCTCAGCTCCTCTTTTCGCAATGGCCTTTTGCTCTTTCAACGGCATAGCGGCAATCACCTCTTCAACCGGAATGGGTCTGTACATCGCTGCTACTCCTTTGACTCGAGATTATCGAGGTGCTCTTTGTACCGCATATCGGCCTTGTCGATCAGGCGCTTGTAGAACTTCGGCTCGCTTACGCCCGATTTGTCTCCGGCGACGAGCAGCACGGCGTTCCGCCGCGGATCGAAGGCGAAAGCGACTCGCCAAACACCTCCATCGGCTCTGAAGCGAAGCTCCTTCATGTTGGCGTAGCGCGAATCTTTCAGCGTGTCTACGTGAGGCCGTCACAAAGATGGTCCAAACTCCCGCAATGGCACGAGGGCTGCAACCAGTTCGTCCTGCACAGCCTCCGACAGTTCGTCGTACTCTGCTTTGAACCTCGGGTGGAAAGATGCGGACCAACCCATCAAATGATTATGCCACAAAGGGCATTATGCGCAAAAGGGCATTATTCTATTAGCCGAGCGGCTCACAATCAGCTTGGGAACGGGTGCCCTATTCCCGATCTGCAGCACGAGCATTCGCGATAAAGTCGCGTAATTTGATGGGATCTTTACGACCGTGCGAGGCCTCGACGCCGCTCACAACATCTACGCCCCACGGTTTTAGCGTTGCGATGGCCTCGGCAACATTGGCGGGAGTGAGTCCGCCGGCGACCACCAAGCGGCCCTGGCGTAAATCTGCATATTGGAAAACGGTGTCGCGCGCCCTTTGCCAATCAAATGCAATGCCCGTGCCGCCCACCGCCGTCGCTGTGCGCGAATCCACCAGAATCGCGTCTACGTTTGCGTCTTGCACGATGGCGGTCACTTGCTCTTGTGCCGTGTGGCCGAAATGCATCACGCGCAGAATTCGGAACGCGGACCCAAAGCTACGACGAAGCTGAGCCGGTACATCTGGTCCTACGTCCGAATGCAACTGCACGCCTGTGAGTCCGGAGACGCGGACGGTCTGTTCGATCTCCTCCAGCCCCACATCAACAAAGACGCCGATCTTCTCTACAGCGAGCGGCAAGTGGGCCACGATGGCGGCGACCTGTGCTGCCGTCACGCGGCGAGGGCTCGGCGCAAACACGAAGCCGACGGCATCGGCACCGGCATCCACCGCCAGGGATGCGTCTTCAAGCGAGGTGTTCGCACAAATCTTGATCCACAGGCTCACGGCGTCGACATCGCTCCGACGAGCGTCAGCAATGTTGCGAGTGCAGCGCCGGGATCGGCCTGACGCATCAGGCTTTCGCCGATAAGAAACGCATCGAATCCGGCCGTGCGTAGCCGCGACAGGTCCTCGGCTGTGGAGATGCCACTCTCTGTAACGCGCACAACTGTGGCCGGGATGCGCTCGATGAGGGCAAGCGAAGTCTCGAGACCAACCTCAAATGTTCTCAAGTCACGGTTGTTCACGCCAATCGCGTCCGCGCCTTCCTCGCCCAGGGCATCAAGCACGCGATCCAACTCAGCAGAGGTGTGCACCTCGACCAGAACGTCGAGGGCAAGGGCGTGGGCGCTTCGGGAAAAGCGCTTCATCTCTTCGGCGGTGAGAGCGGCAGTGATGAGCAAGATCGCATCGGCGCAATGGGCGCACGCTTCGACAATTTGATACTCATCCACCATGAAATCCTTGCGCAGGCAGGGCAGCGCCACCGCTGACGAAGCAAGTTCAAGATTGTGCAAGCTGCCCTGAAAATAAGGTTCATCCGTCAGCACGGAGAGAGCTGCCGCGCCGCCAGACTCATAGCGCTGCGCAAGCCATGGCACATCGAAATCCGCACGAATCAGACCTTTGGATGGAGACGCCTTCTTGATTTCGGCAATGATCGCCGGTCCGGAACGGGCGCGCCGACGCAGAGAAGCGGCCCATCCTCGCGGCTGATGCAAGGCCGCTTGCCGCTCAAGTTCCGCAGTGGACACGCGCGTCTTGGCCGCAGCAACGGAGGCTCGCGTGGATCGAAGAATGGTGTCGAGTTGCGCCAGCATACACTGCGATGAGTATACGGGGATCGGCGTTTAGCGGGCTCGGCCGGAATTGCGTGGATGACCTGGTGGGCCCGGAGGGATTCGAACCCCCAACCAAGGGATTATGAGTCCCCTGCTCTAACCATTGAGCTACAGGCCCTGATTTTGAATGAATAATTTACAGGAGGCAGGCGGCGACTAGGAACGTACTTTGTCCCGAAACGTTCCTGATTGTTGCCATTTGCCTCTTTCGGAGCCATTCGGTTTGATGTTTCAAGCTTAACGAAGACACGCTTAATTGTCTCATCGCTTGGGTGGGGCGTATCACTGCGAGATCCTTGCGGGGGCGTCCCTGCCAATTTCATGGTCGTGTATGCATTGGCTTTTGAACTCCCCGCTTACACAGGTTCCATTCGGCTTCCGCATGTGTGCTCGATCATACGTTTATTGTCTACGCTGGCGGGCAGCCTTAGGAGACTTAGAACATGCATCGAACGAGCGGAAAAAAGTGAGCGCAGCTCAATAGCGATATGCCGCGACTAGAGAATGGGACGAGGGTGATCCTATTGGCGAGACATATCTCACTCGCTTTTGGAAAATCCGTCTGCTGACGGAGGTGCCTCTATGGGCGGACCACTGCTTTGCGGTTCCTTCCTGGCTAACAGCAGAGCTGTCGCCACCTGATTCCGGCCTTCGCGTTTTGCTTTGTACAAGGCGGTATCCGCAGCCAGAAGCAGGCTTTCGGGCATCTGCATCGTTCCCCCTTGGCGCGAAAGCGCGGTAGCTATGCCGACGCTGGCAGTGACCCAGTATTTTCCGTCCGGATTGGCGTCATGCGCAATTTGGAGAGATTCGACGGCGGATCGCACTTTTTCTGCCACCTCTGTTGCACCCGGCGTATTGGTAGAGGGAAGAATGACAGCTATCTCCTCTCCGCCATAGCGTGCCGGAATGTCTGTCGTGCGCACAGCGTCTCTCACGGCGTCAGCTACCGCACGCAAGCAATCGTCTCCTACCTGGTGTCCGTATTTGTCATTGAATTCCTTGAAGCGATCAAGATCCAGCAGCAGAAGGGAAATCTGAGAACCCTCACGCAACGTCCTCTTCCATTCGCGGTCAAGTGCTTCGTCGAAGGCACGTCGATTTGGAAGTTCTGTCAAGCTGTCTGTGAGCGCCAGTGCGGATAGTTTCGCTTCCAATGTCTTGCGCTCCGTAATATCGCGCATAACAATGACGGTCTCTGTAGCCTCTCCCGTGGCCGCGTCTCGAACTACGCGTCCACTGACCTCCACCCAAACAAGGGTTCCATCTTTCTTTCGCATCCGGAGTTGAATAAGAGGAGCATCTACACCGGGAGCAAGATGCCGGTTTGCCGCGGCGGCAACCATAGGAAGGTCTTCGACATAGACGTTTCCAAATGGCTCCATGGCCATCATCTCCTCAGGTGTCCAGCCAAGAACGTCGAATGAAGAGGGAGAGACATAATCAAAGTTCATGTCCAACCCCACACGGCAGATTACGTCCGCGCTGTGTTCCGCAAGGCTCTGAAAATCGGTTTCGGATTCGGTTGCCATTAGGGAAACTCTGCGTAGGTCGCTGAAATCATAGCGTAAGAGCATTTCGACGAAATCTCGTCAGCTTGCAGGTTGCAAAGAGCCAAAGGAAACTGATTTTGGTGTGTTTTTGTTGTCCCTGGAAGCCGTCTTCCGGAATCCAGAGACACTACACCCCCAGCGGGGCCAGCCGTTGGCGGTGTTGATAGAGATTCACCAGCGCGAAGCAGGCACATAGCCGGGTGTGATTCTTCTTGAGGCCCCGGTATCTCACCTTATCGAAGCCGAAGATGCGCTTCAGTATCCGGAAGAAATGTTCTACTTTCGCTCGGACTCTGGACTTGGTCGTGTTCCTGCGATTTGCCTCTTCATCCACATAGTTCTTGAACTTGGTTCGGCGGCAGGTCATGTCCTGAGCGTGCGGAGCGGCCTCGCGGATAACATCTCCTTGTCCTTGATAGCCGGCGTCTCCCCACACCTTACGCTCCTCGCCATGTAACAAGTCCGCAAGCATCTGACTGTCGGCCACACTGGCCGCAGACGTACACACCGAATGCACCACGCCTTCCTTACTATCCACGCCGATGTGCGCCTTCAACCCGAAATACCACTGGTTGCCCTTCTTGGTCTGGTGCATCTCCGGGTCGCGCTCGCCGCTGGAGTTCTTGGTCGAAGAGGGTGCGTGGATGATGGTTGCATCCACGATCGTGCCGGTGGTGATGCGGATGCCCTTGGTGGCCAGATGGTGATTGACCTCATCCAGCATCGCTCCACCCAGATCATGCTCTTCCAAAAGATGACGGAAGCGAAGAATCGTGGTCTCATCTGGAGCTGCCGCCGTGCCCAGATCGACTCCAACGAAATGCCGAAGCGATGCTGAATCATAAAGTGCATCTTCCATGCCAGGATCCGACAGGTTGAACCATTGCTGTACGAAGTAGGCGCGAAGCATGATCTCCAGGCCAACCGGACGGCGACCGTTGCCCGCCTTCGGATAATGCGGTTCTACAAGCGACAGAGGGCGCGCCCACGGAACGACCTCGTTCATCTTGTCGAGAAATTGCTCCCGCTTACTCTTGCGACCATACTTCTCAAAACTTGTCTGCGCCGCAAACGTCCTCTGAAAATGCGCCTTTCGCTTCATCCTTCTACTCTAAGGTAGTGTAAGGAAAT
>PLKY01000021.1 GCA_003140785.1 Acidobacteriaceae bacterium
TAATTGCGAAGCCAACATAATCAGCGGAGGCTGTGCCGTTGACGAGTCCCACGGCCTTCCCCACAACAAAGGCTACGGCCTCGGCTTCCAACTCGCGTACTGTCTTCGTGGTCGCCGTGCGGCGTTCGGCCTTGTGCAACATCTCGTGCGCGAGTTCATGGACAAGGGTGCTGAACTCCTCGGCTGGGGTCTGGCCGGGAAGCACAACGATCTTGCCTCCGTAGCTCATACCCAACGCCGGGGCGATGCTCTCTTTGTACTCAAGCAAGATGCCCTGGGCTGCAATGAAGTCGAGCAGACGCTCCCGCCGCTCTCCCACATCGCCACTGACACGGCTCGAAAGCTCTGGAAGCTCCAAGCCCTCGGTTTGCGAGACATCGAACACATAGACGGAACGGAAACCGACTAGAACGGATTGATTCTGTGTCCGAACATCCTTGGCGGCTTCGTCGTCTTTCTTGCGACGAACCCCTGTCATGGGAGCCAAGATGCGGATGCCCTTCTCTCCCTTGTTAACTCGGCGGCCTAGCTGGTTCCACGCATACATCCCGGCAACGCGGGTTGCGCTCGGCTTCTGCCTTGCGATCTCCAAGATGTTCCCAAAGCTGTAGTTGCGAAACCTGCCCATAGCCATGAGGTAGGCGGTTAGACCTTCGCTGTGTCCCTCTTCCAACTGTTCGATAAGGGCTTTGACATTGGCTGCGATAGCCTCTTTCGAGGTTTGCGGCTTCTGTTGCTGCTGCTGTTGGAGGTTCTGGATAAAGGGGCTGACGGTGGCTGCGGTGGTGGTGGCGATTGNNCAAACACGCCTTGGCCATGGCCCACGCCATCGAGGGCGGCAAGTGCAAGGTGTGGGAAAAGTGGCCTTCAGGCCAGCCGCAGGCCGGAGGAAGCGAATACCTGGAGCTGCACGGAGCTTTTTCCATCGCCTTGCGCGCGCCAGGAGCGGCGCTCCTCAGCAGGTTTGGTTTCCTTGCTGGGCGCGGAGCGCAGGAAATTGTGTTGGCTTTTGCTTTTCAGCCAATCAGGGGCGGCGTTGCGGGCAGGAACAGGCCCGCTAGAGGAGGGAAACGAAGGACACCGGCATGATCGGGGCCGCAGAGAGGGAGGAGCCTTCATCCCCATAAAGCTACTTTGCGTGTGGGATCACGGGTGATACCATTTGACTGTGCGAATTGTGCTCGACACAGCTTCGTTTGTGACGGCTGTCCGGTCGAGTGATGGGGCGGCTGGAGAGGTTGTGCGCATGATATTTCGTGAAGAGATAGTGCCGCTGATGGACCTCAAGCTGGGTTTGGAGTATCGCGATGTGGCTCTGCGTCCGGAGCACCTTGTCGCATCGGCGTTGAGTGAAACAGAGGTGTTGGAGCTGATCGAAGCTCTGGAAGCCTTTGCAGAACCGGTAGAGGTCCTAACGAAGACCCGTCCTTTGTCGCCTGACCCGAATGACGACATGATTTTGGATCTCGCAATCAATCGAGGCGCCGAAGCCCTGGTGACGAACAATACGAAACACTTTTTTGCGGCGGGGCGGCGGTTCGGGATTCCGGTGCTAACGCCGGCCGAACTGTTAGACAGGATGAGGAAAGGAGAACAAGATGCCGAATGAAGCGCGCAAGACCGAAATCGCGAAGTTTCCGTTGCGGCTGATGCCGTCGGTGCGGCGCACCGCAGAGGTATTTTCCGAAAAGGAAGGCGTGTCCTTAAATCAGTTCATTAATGTTGCGGTGGCAGAAAAGCTGGCGCATCTGGAACATGAGGAGTGGGTGCGAAGCCGGAAGCAGCCGAGCAAGGAACTCGCAGCGAGGGCCTTGAGGCTGCTCGATAAGGCTGGAAACAAGCCGGTGGAAGCGGGAGACGAATTGCCAAAGGACTATCGCGCTACACGTCGTTGAATACCGTGCCACTGCGTCCGCGCACTTCACCCGCTGACACAGACGCCCCGGTAGAAGAATAAGGCGGCCTTGCCGCCTTACTCCGCCTTATTCATTTTCATGGCCGGATTGCGGTTTAGCAGCCAAAAACCATGCTGCTGCAAGCCAAACTGCACGAGTTCTATTTGCAGAATGCGCCGAAGGAAGACTAAACCTGCACACTCAGCCTTTGGTCGTAGCTGTTAGTCGCCGTCTTGCTTGCAGTCGTGCATGACCAAAGCGTGGAGAGGGCGACCGATAGCACCCTGAACGGTCGGGTTGAACTCCGACTCGAAGCCGCAGTCGAGACAGCAGAGCGCGTGCAGGGTATCGGAATGTTTCTTGCGAACAACATCGTCGGGCAGTTTGTCGTCTTCAACGAACATGAAGCGATTGTAGACTTCAGCGGATTAAAGCCGTGTTGCAATTGGGAACCGCTGCGATGCCGCTACAGACTGATCGCTTGATCGTTGTTCTTATCGCCGTTGTTGAGGGACTGCACGGTTGAGCTGTCGGCTACTATATGGGATAGTTCGTGCGCTGCGTACTCAAGAGCATTCTCTCGTGTGATCGGCTGGGCCTGACGGTCGTAGAAATTACTTTGCGGGTCGATGTGCAACCAACCTCCGGTCTGGTCGTGCTTGTAGCTCTCGATGTCGCTTGTCTCTGTCGCGATCCCCCGTGCAACCGGACAAACCGGTCGCACGAAGGTCGCTGTGAGGAGTGGGATGCTGGCGATGTTATCGGGTTGAGATTGTGCCTGGACGACTAACTTGATGCGGGTTCCGGTCTGGAGAGGCTTGGCGAAGTGGCCCTGCTTGCCGAAGGCNNCCGTTCTTGGAGATGCGGCTGGTGGCTGAGTTGCTGACGGTGCCGAAGAGGGTGATGGTCTGTTGGGTCTGCATGGTGTTTCTCCTTTTTGCCCGGTCAATCGGGACACATCCCAAAGGGCGCGGAGGTGGCTGCTCCCAAGTCGCGGCATGGCCGCGTTGCCAAGAGAAGAAGTTTTTGGAAAGGGACCCGGAGCCTGCGAGGGGGGAGGAGTCCGAAACCCGGAGGGCGCGACACGCGAGTACTGAACGCAGAGCCGCAGGGCGCAGCTCTTGCACCGCAGCGGTGGCTGAGTGGACTTGCAAACAGGAGATTATGCAGAAGACACGCTCGTCTCGTCAGAGTCCGAGCATAGTTCTGATGGAGGACGAAACCGGCATTGCGAACTTCATCGTGACGCCCGATCTGCGAACGGGAACGCATGACCGTGGTGCGAAGCAAGTTTCTATTGGCAGAGGGGGTTCTGCACAATCAGGATGGCGTGACACACGTCCAAGCCAAGCGCCTCACACCACTCACGGATACGCAATGGATATGCGCTCGCATGACTTTCATTGAGAGTTGGGTCGTAGTTCACTGGCACCAGATGCGATAATTCTCACATTGACGGAGGATTCGATGGATGGGCAGGGTAGAGCAGCGATAGCAGGTATCGCAGCGGTACTACATAATTTGTATCTGCATCAGAATCGTGGCGATACTACCTTTTCCATCTGCGGTGCCACTTCAAAGCCGCTAGTACCGTGGCCGCTTGAATGCGTAGTTTAGTTTCAGGCGTGCCAGCTTTCTTGTGAACTTCCACTTGATGGTGATCTTGTGGCGGTTGGCGCTGCGATTCCAGGCTTTGGCTTGGCGGCGCAGTGTTGCGATATCCGCGATTCTGCGTTTTCCGAGGCACTGGCGGCTGAACAGGCTGATCTCAATCTCAGCCTGATTCAGCCAACTTGCATGCTTGGGCGTGTAATGCACGGTAAAGCGCGCCCACAGCCATCCGCCCGCTTCCTCGCCGAATCGGTCCACCAATGCTTTGCGGGAGTGGGTGCTCAAATTGTCCAGAACCAGATGGATGGTATCGGCGCCGGGGTAGTGCTCGGCAATCTCCAAGATGAAATCGGCGAATTCAGGCGACGAGCGCGTGGGCGTCACCTTGGTGAAATGCACGCCCGCCTTGGGCTCGATGCCGCAGAACACGTTCGCAGTTCCGCAGCGTTTGTATTCATAGTCGCGCCGCCCAATCTGTCCCGGCTGCATGGGAATCGGAGGCCGGGTATCCTCATGAAGCACCACCGGCTTCTCATCGACGCAGACCGCTGGTTGGTGCCCTGACAGCGGCTTTTCGTAGGTCTTGAGCACGTCCTCCATGCAGGCGATGTACTCCTGGTCCAACTTCGCCACGCACCACATTTTTTTCNNCGTGGCTTTCCAGCAACACCCGAATGGTCTCTCGGCCCACGCGCGGAACCAGTTTGCGTTTGATGACCTCTTCGGTCAGCAGCCGCACCGTCCAACGCGCTCGCCCTTCAGGCGGCGGCGAGCAGACCACGGCGATAATCTGCTGGCTCTGGCGTTGGTCCAGGACCGGAGCTTTGCCCGGACGCGCGGCGTCGAACAACGCTCGCTCCAGCCCTTCTTGCTCATACCGCTTGCCGATTTGCCACACCGCTTTGGCAGAAAGACCAAGATTCCCGCCCACAACAGGCGTGGGCTGTCCCTGATCCATCTGACGCAAGGCCAAGGCACGCAATACCGTGCGCACCGATTGCAAACCGCCGCTCAACACCTCGTCCAACTGCCGGCGATCCCGCGCCGAAAGCTTGATCTCGAACCTCACGCCTCTGCCCATGACTCAGCTATACAGCCAGAACTGGCCCACGCCAAGTATCAACACTGGTTACTTATACATGCGGTCACGGTACTAGCAGCCCACGGTAAGTGTGGCGAAAGGTATGCCAACCCAAGCGANNTCCGTTGACGACTCCCTGTTGAACCATCATCACCCCTGCCTCGAAGTCAATGTGCTCCCAGCGGAGGGCCAGAAATTCAGAGACCCGCAGCCCGGTACACATCGCAACGATTGCCATCGTCCTGTAGGGTTCCTTCAGAAGGTCCACTAGTTCTTGGAACTTCTCTGGGGCAAGAGTCTGCGGCTTCTTCTGTCGCTTGCTCGACCCCTTGACCTTCACCAGTTCGATTGGATTGCGCTGGAGTTCGATCAAAC
>PLKY01000167.1 GCA_003140785.1 Acidobacteriaceae bacterium
ACGCCTTTTGGCAGCCGCATCCACATCCCGTGGGCCATGGCCGTCAGCGCGCGCATCCGGGCTTCTGGGGGTCCGGAGGTCGAGACCCTCTGGGGCGACGACGGCTTCGTCCTACGTTTTCCGGATACCGACGAGCCGCCCGACCCCGACTGGTTCCTCATCGAATCGGCCGAAGCCATGCGGCTCGTCCTCCGCCAGCTCGGGACAACAGCACTATTCGCCGGGCGCTTTCGCGAGGTAGCCGGTCGTGCGCTCCTGNNTGCCGCGCCGCCGCGCGGGTCAGCGCTCGCCCCTCTGGCAGCTTCGCAAGCGCTCCTACGATCTGCTGAGCGTCGCCTCTCGCTACCCGTCCTTCCCGCTGCTGCTCGAGGCCTATCGCGAATGCCTGCGCGACTTCTTCGACATGCCCGCGCTTCTTGAAACTCTGCGCGCCATTGAACAGCGCCAGCTGCGGGTCCACATCGTCGAGACGCGCAAGCCATCGCCCTTCGCGTCCTCGCTGCTTTTCAGCTATGTCGCCAACTTCCTCTATGACGGCGACGCGCCTCTCGCCGAGCGCCGNNCTCTCACCATCGATCAGGAGCAGCTTCGCGAACTCCTCGGCGAAGCAGACCTGCGCGAACTTCTCGATCCTGATGCCATCGCCGAAGTCGAAGAGACCGCGCAATGCTTGCCCGAAAACTACCGGGCCCGCACCGCCGATGGCATCCACGATCTCTGCCTGCGCCTCGGCGATTTATCGCGCGCCGAACTCGCGCGCCGCGTAGTTGATTCATCCGTGCTCGAATCCATCGACAGACTCACCCGTGCCCGCCGTCTTCTCGAACTGCGAATCGCCGGTGAACGCCGATTAGTCGCAGCCGAAGATGCAGCCCGCTATCGCGATGGCCTCGGCATTCCATTGCCTCCAGGCCTGCCCACCGCGCTTCTTGAACCGGTTGCCCAACCGGTCCTCGAACTCGTGCGCCGCTATGCCCGCACCCATGGCCCATTCACATTGCGCGAACCTGCCGATAGATTCGCCCTCGATCCCGCAGTCGTCGAAAATGCACTCCGCTCGCTCGCTGCTGAAGGCCGCGTCCTCGAAGGCGGCTTCCGTCCCACCGGCCTCCACCGCGAGTGGTGCGACGCCGAAATCCTCCGCCAGATTCGCCGCAAATCGCTCGCCAAGCTTCGCCGCGAGGTCGAGCCGGTTGAGCAGCACACACTCGCCCGCTTTCTCACCCACTGGCAGGGCCTTCTCGCACCACGTCGTAGTGGCCCGGCACATCTAGATGCGCTTCTCGACGCCATCGAAAACCTGCAGGGCGCACCGATCCCTGCATCGCTGCTCGAAACGGCAATCCTGCCCGCCCGCATCTCCGGCTACGATCCCGCCGGACTCGACACACTTATCGCCGCCGGTGAAGTCGCATGGGCAGGAGTCGAGCCCATCGGAGAACGCGATGGCCGCATCGCTCTTTTCCTTTCCGACAAGCTGCCCTTGCTGGCGCAATCGCGGCCTGTCAGTGAGCCGATGAGCGAAAAGGAAACCAAACTTCTCGCAGTTCTCGAATCGACTGGAGCAAGCTTCTTCGATCCGCTCCATCAGGCCATCGGCGGAGGCTATCCCGGCGAAACAATCGATGCCTTGTGGAGCCTGGTCTGGCGCGGTCTCGTCACCAACGACTCGCTTCACGCTCTCCGCGCCTACATTCTTCGCCCAGAGAGCGCCCGCGTCCCACGCCGGCTGCAAACTGGAGTGGTCTTTCGTTCCCGCCGCACCACGCCGCCCAATGCGCAGGGCCGCTGGTCGCTGCTGCCCGTTCGTGCGCGGAAGGGAACTGAAGGCGCTCCAACATCGACCGAGGCCAGTCACGCCCTCGCCCTCCAACTCCTGAGCCGCTATGGCATTCTCACCCGCGAATCAGTCGCAGCCGAAAATATTCCTGGAGGCTTCAGTGCCGTCTATGACGTGCTCAAGGCTCTCGAAGAATCGGGCCGCCTTCGTCGCGGCTATTTTGTCGCTGGTCTCGGCGCGACGCAATTTGCATTGCCCGCTGCCATCGATCTCCTCCGACAACTGCGCACCGAGCCTCCAGCCGAGAAGCCCGAATTCGTCCAGCTCGCCGCCACCGATCCCGCGAACNNACAGGTCTTCGTCTGTGGGGCGGGAATCTGCGCCCCGAGTTCTTACCCGCGCGGCCTATGCCGAAGTCATCCTGCGCAACGGCCAACTCGTCGCGTGGCTCCGCCGCAACAATCCCAACATCCTTGTTTTTCTGCCCGCCGATGAGCCGGAGCGCTCGCAAGCCGCCGCCGGTCTGGCCCACTTTCTTTGCGATCGCGGCCAACAGCGCATGCAGGGCGGCCGCCACCTCGGCGTCCTCATCACCACCATCAATGGCCAGCCCGTCGGCGCAAGCTTCATGGCGCGCTTCCTCATGGATGCGGGCTTTTATTCCGGTCCACTCGGCATGCATCTCCGCCGCATTCCGCTGCCTCTGTCGCCGCCACCGATGCACGAGGTCCAATAGAAAAGAATGCCTGAAGGCGACACCATCTTTCGCACTGCGCGCGCCCTCAGCCGCGCCCTTGCCGGCCGCCCCATCACCGGCTTCCGTTCCAATTACCCGCTGCTCACGCGCTTCCACGACGACACGCCGCTCACCGGCCAACAGGTCGATCGCGTTGAATCGCGCGGCAAATGGGTGCTCATCTATTTTTCCGGCGGCGGCATTCTTGTCACACACATGCTCATGAACGGCAGTTGGCACATCTACCGCATTGGCGAACTGTGGCAACAACCCGGCAGAAACATGCGCATCGTCCTGGAAAACACTGCATGCCAGGCTGTGGGATTTCGCGTGCCGGTCGCACAGATGCATTCCGCGCAATCCCTCGCGCGGGACGGCCGCATTCCGCAGCCGACCACGGATGTGCTCAATGCCGAATTCGACGCAGCGGCTACCGCGCAGCGCCTCCTCGCCTGCGCCCGCGAAGAGATCGGCGACGTACTGCTCCATCAGGAGGTTCTTGCCGGCGTTGGCAACGTCTTCAAGTCTGAGGTTTGCTTCGTCACCGGCGTCAATCCCTTTTGCAAAGTTGCGGATCTCAGCGCGGAACAAATCGCGACACTGATTGCCACCTCAAAAAAACTGATCGCGTCGAATGTCCTTGAAGATTCAGGCGACATGATCGTGACGTATCGCGGGCAGCACCGCCGCACCACGCATCAATCCAGTCCCGGCGAGAGCCTCTGGGTCTACAGCCGCAACGGCGAGCCGTGCCGCCGCTGCGGCGACTGCATTCGCCGTCGCCTCCAAGGCCCCGATGCCCGCGTGACGTTCTGGTGCCAGCAATGCCAGCCCATGCCGGACGGCCACGACATCGACGGTTAGCTCGGGCTCAGTTGCTCGGTTTGCCGATCCCAAAAATCTTCTGGAAGATATTTCGATGATCCGGCGGATGATCGCACGGATCGGTCGGCGCAGTTCCGTCGAGGAACGCCGCATCGTAGGAATCCGGACAAGCCGCGTCACTCAGCAGGTTGGTTGACTTGTCCAGACTCACCACTTCCACACCATCGGGCTCGGAGAAATCATGTGTGTCTGAATACTGCGGCAACTGCACCGCCTTCTTCATGAACTCCGCCCANNAGTCGTCGTTGCCGACCCAGACAATGCACAGCAGATTGCTCGTGAACCCTGCAAACCACGCGTCGTGGCTGGTGCCCGTCTTGCCCGCTGCCGGAGAAACGAAGCCCATGTTCCGCACTCCGGCACCTGTGCCTTCGCCGCGCAGCACATCTTCCATCATGCTGGTCGTTAAAAACGCAACGCGCGGATCGAGAACCTGCTTTGACGCTGGAGTGTAATCCTGGATCACGTCGCCGGAAGGCGCGCGCACGCTGGCCAGCATCCATGGATTGATACGCAGTCCGTTGTTGGCGAACACGGTGTAGGCCCCCGCCATATCAATCGGCGTCGCGTCATAGGATCCGATCGCCATGGACGGTGTGCCGCGGGCGCTCTTGATACCCGCATCGCGCGCCAATGCCGCGACGCGATCGAACCCCACCATCGACGCCAGGCCGATGGTTGCGTTGTTCAGCGACCGTTGTAGCGCGTAACGCGCTGTCACCTGGTCGTGATACTGCCCGTGCATATTGCGCGGCGTATATTCGTACTCTGTGCCCTCGCCGTAGGTCGTCTGCTGGTCGTTCAGCGTAGTAATCGGCGAAAACAGGTGATCCTGTCCCGGCAGCATGGTACCTTCGGCGGCCGTGGCAAACGCCGCCGCATAGACGAACGGCTTGAAGATGGACCCTGTCGGCCGATGCGCCACAGCGTGATTTAACTGCGAAGTTCCGTAACTGCGTCCGCCCACCAGCGCCAGCACCTGCCCTGTATGCGGATTCAGCGCGATGAGCGCCACCTGCGGATAGATGTTGTCATACGGCTGCCCCAGTTTCTTCGCGCGTGCATGCAGCCGGTCGACCTGCGCATCGATGATGGGTACGGTCGTATCCACGGCCCTCGTCGCAATCTGTTGCAGATCGGGATCGAGCGACGTGTAGATGCGCAGCCCTTCTCCGTTGAAGTCGCGGTCGCCCAGCCGCTGCACCAACTCATCGCGCACCAGGTCGACAAAGTAAGGCGCCTCGCTCGCATCCACGCTGCCCGGCGTCAGATGCACCGGTTCCTCTTTGGCCGCTTCGGCTTGTTCCTTGGTGATGGCGCCGATTTCGATCATCGAATCCAGCACCAGGTTGCGCCGCTCCATCGCCCGCTCCGGATGACGGAATGGGCTGAGCCGGTTCGGGCTCTGAATCACGCCCGCCAGCAGCGCGCACTCGGCCAGGTCAAGCTGCCTTACATCTTTGCCGAAATAGGCCTGTGCCGCTTCGCCGAATCCGTTGATCGAAAAACTACCCCGCTGCCCCAGGTTGATCTGGTTGGCGTACATCTCAAAAATCTGCTTCTTCGTAAAGCGGTGCTCAAGCTGAAACGTGATGATAATTTCTTTTAGCTTGCGCTTGATCCGTCGCTCCGGCGTCAGGAAGAAACCGCGCGCCAACTGCATGGTCAGTGTCGAGCCCCCTTCGACGTAATGATGCCCCGGCGTCAGGTCGTTGCGCAGCGCGCCCAGGAGGCGAATGTAATCCACGCCGCCATGATCGAAAAACCGTCTGTCCTCGATCGCCACCACCGCATGCACCAGGTTCGGCGGCAACTCGTCATACGTCACCAGGCGCCGCTTGATGCGATTCGCATCGCTGAGTCCGGTGATCAGCAGCGGTTCCAGTTCGTAGCTGGCCAGCGCCTGTCCATGATCGTCGGTGATCGACTCAACCTTGCTGCCGCTCACGCGGATTGTCGCGGAGTCTTCGGAATGGTAGGACTGCGGCCCTGGACGCACCGTGATGGTCTGCCCGTCTTCGCTATAGGTGCCCAGCGGCGATTTTTTTGCGGCATCATCGCCCGTGTAGCCTGCCTCGCGCAGCTCATTCGCGAGCAGTTCGATCCCAAGCTTCTGCCCCGGTCGCACTTCGCGAGGCGCTGCGTAGATCCTGGCAGTCTGGGCAAACAGCGGCTGCTTCAGACGCTCATTCACGATTCCTTCGTACTTCAGGTAATAGAAGCTGCACAAGCCCACCATCAGGACGGTCGCGACCCCGACGCCGACCAGAGCAACGCGCAACGCAAGCATCACCCAGGGATACTTCCCCGAGGGCATCGCGAGCTTGATCTTCAACGCCATCGTCACTCCTTGACTCAGATGCTAGCTTCTAGTTGTTCTTGCCTAACCCCATCGTCGTAGTCTGTCGCCGAGTTTTTCATTCAAAGTCGAAAAGTCAGAAGCTGGAACCCAGCAAATCGTCTTCCTGCACCAGGCTCTTTAGATGCGCAACAATGTCGCTCAACGCCACATCCACGCTTGTCGCCGTCGCTCGTGTCACCAGTTCCACCTGGCCACCGGCCGCCTTCTTGCCCACATTGATTCGATACGGAATTCCCACCAGATCGGCATCTTTGAATTTGACGCCCGCGCGCTCGTCTCTGTCATCCAGCAGCACATCGAGTCCTGCCGCTTCAAGCTTCGCTGCCAGCTTTTCGCCGGTCTCGCGCAATGCCGCATCGGACACATTCGTCACCGTCACCACGACGGTGAACGGTGCAATCGACTCCGGCAGCCAAAAGCCATTCTGATCGTTCGACTGCTCGATCGCTGCCGTCAGAATGCGCTCGATGCCAATGCCGTAGCTCCCCATAATCGGCGTCACTTCCTTGCCGTTCGGGTCCAGCACCCGCGCGCCCATCGATTCGGAATACTTGTAGCCAAGCTTGAAAATGTGCCCGACTTCAACGGCTTTGCCGACGACAAGCGTGCCACCGCAACTATCCACTGGGCACGCTTCGCCTTCGTTTACGCTGCGAATGTCCGCGCTCAGTGTCCACATAAAATCGCGTCCCGGCGTCACATTGCGCAAGTGGTAGTCGAGCTTGTTTGCGCCTGCGACAAGGTTCCTTCGCCCTTCGAGCGACTTGTCCACAATCACCGTCAGCCCGTCGCCCAGCGGCTTGTCATCATGCTTCAAACCCACTGGTCCCAGAAATCCCGCGGGGCCGTTGAAGTATTTCGTCAGCTCTTCGGTCTGCATCGTGCGCAGTTCCGCCGCTCCAATCGCGCCCAGCAGCTTGGTCTCATTCACCTGGTGGTCGCCGCGCAAAAACGCCGCCACTCCATGCCAGGTGTCCTTCGCGCTCCCATCTCTCGCCACAGCCCCGCGCTTCAGCGTCATGTAAGCGACGCACTTGATATCGCTCGCCGGCGAAATCTTGAAGAACTCCGCTACATCCGCAATCGCGCCCATTCCCGGCGTCAACACAAGCTCCTGTTTGCCGTCTCCAGTTGGCTCCATCTCCACAACCGGCTCAAGCCGCGATGTCGCCTTCTCCAGATTCGCCGCATACCCGCATACCGGGCAGCTCACGATCAGGTCCTCGCCCGCATCGGTGTAGACCATGAACTCCT
>PLKY01000381.1 GCA_003140785.1 Acidobacteriaceae bacterium
TCATGCGGTCATAGACCTAGTGACGATCACGTGCTTTGCGTACCTGATTTGGCCGCAGCCTCCAGGGTGGTTGCAGTTTGGTTGGGCGCCAGTGGCCGTCGGCGAGATCTTGGCTGGCTTGTGGCTCTTGATCAAAGGCTTGAACTTCGACACGCGAGAGAGCCGCGCTTAGGTTGAGGGGCTGCAGCGGTTCTCCAATTGCCGGGTGCCCTAGATCTCGCAGTTGAGGCCTCGGAGGCCGCATCAAAACTGGTCAATACTCGTTGAATGCGAAATCTATTCACAGCAGTTATCGAGCGCGATGGCGAATGGTTCGTTGCGTGGTCACCTGAGATTCATGGCGCCAACAGACAGGGTCGCAGCAAGGACGAGTGCCGCGAAAGCCTAAGTGCGGCTATTCAACTCATGCTCGAAGATCGAGGAACTCCTTGTCACTGAATCCGCCTACGGATTTGAAATCTTCGGCGGGTTTGGCGAAGGATACCTCTGCAGCCCCGGCGACTTGATTCGCGGCGAGCGCTTCGACTTCGGCTGAGCCGTGGCAGAAGCCGGATCGGGCAATGTCTCCTGATGATGCGGCGCAAAGAAACGCACACCCTCCTGGTTATGTTCCCCAAGAACATGCAGCCTGAGAAAATTCGTAGATCCGGACTTCGTTCGTGTGCCGGCAACGATCGCAATCACTTCGCGATTCTTGACATAGCCGTATTGCTCGAGCAAGCTTTCAGCCACGTCCACCAGCGCCTCAGTCGAATTCACCTTTGGACATCGAATGGGCGTGGTGCCCCACAAAAGATTCAGACGATTAATCGTCACTTCAATTGGGCTGAGCGCAAAAATCGGCGATGTCGGATGATACTTCGAAAGCTGGCGCGCGGTCGCTCCCGACTCGGTAAACAGCGCAATCCCGCGCAGGTCAAGGTCGTCGGCTGCATGCGCGGTGGCCTCGCAAATCGTCTCGGCGATCGAGAGGTGGCTCTGTCGCACGCGCGTACCAGAATAGGTCTCTTTCTCTTCCTTGATATGCCGTTCCGCCTCGCTCACGATGCGGGCCATCATCGACACCGCATCCACGGGATATTTGCCAACAGCCGACTCGCCTGAAAGCATCACAGCATCTGTGCCATCGTAGACGGCATTCGCCACGTCGGAAACTTCCGCGCGTGTGGGCCGCGGGTTTTCAATCATCGATTCCAGCATCTGCGTCGCAGTGATCACCGGCTTGAAGTACTCGGAGGCGCGGCGAATGATGTGCTTCTGAATCGCGGGCACCTGCTCTGGCGGCACCTCGACGCCCAGATCGCCGCGTGCCACCATAATGCCGTCCGCCACTTGCAGAATGCTGTCGAGGTGTTCGATGGCCTGCGGTTTTTCGAGCTTGGCAATCACCCATGTTTCGCTGCCGTAGGCAGAGACTCGATTGCGCACCAGCCGTACATCCTCTGCCGTGCGCACGAACGACACCGCGATGGCATCCACGCCATTCTTCAAGGCGAACTCTAGATCTTGCGAATCTTTGTCTGTGAGGGAGGGAACACGCACAGCGATGCCCGGCAGGTTGATGCCTTTGTTTTCACCCAACTGGCCGCCGTTGATGACCTCGCAAACGACATCCGTGCCAATCACCTCGTGCACGCGCAATTCGATGAGGCCGTCGGAGAGGAGAATGCGTGAGCCCTGCTCGACGTTCTCCGCCAGAGTCTTGAACGTGGTTCCAACCAGTGAGGCGGTTCCAGGAACGTCGCGCGGCGTGATGGTCAGACGGCCGCCGGCCTTCAGCAGGACGGGCTGATGATCCTTCAGCTTCGACGTGCGGATCTTAGGTCCCTGCAGATCGCCGAGGATGCACAGTGGCTTGCGCTCTTCGCGGCTCACTTTGCGAATCATCTGAATGAGCACCAGCTTCTCTTCGTGCGATCCATGAGAGAAGTTCAGGCGAACTACATCGACTCCAGCACGGACCAGCTCGCGAAAGACCGGTTCGGTATTTGAAGCGGGCCCCAGCGTCGCAACTATCTTTGCGCGTCGTTGAATGGGGGATTCACTCAGACTCGTTTCAGCGTGCGGCATCAAAATGACTCCAGAATGGGTTGCGCGGGGGTTGGGGGTTGAATTGGGGACAGATCGCTTCATTGTACACGGAGGAGCAGCAGATAATTCTCCTTTGCCCGTCATGAATTGTTGAGGAATAAAGGGCCGATGCGAAGGATTATCGGCGCGAAGCGAATCTTTCGAGAAAATCGAAACTGGCCTCATCTTCGACACGCGCTCGAAAGCGGACGCCGTTCAATTCCGCTCCGAGAAGTGCGCTGAACGAAGTGAGGTAGAGCCACACAAGAGTGGCGATGCCCGCGCCAAATGGGCCATAAAACCTGGAGTAGTTCGCGAATGTCGTCACATACCAGCCAAATGCCAGCGTCGCCGGAAACCACACCACAGTCGCAGCAATCGCGCCAGGCATCACCCGCGACCAATGTTCCTTGCGCTTGGTTCCGAAGTGATAAAGTGCGCCCAGCACAGTAACACTCGTTACGACCGCGATTGCCCATCGCACCATCCGCCAGAAGAACAAGACTGCGTGGCGCAGTTCGTGCGCTGCATTGTTCACCATCCAATGCTCAATCTGGTGGCCAAAGACCAGCAGCAGCGTCGCCAGGGCAAGCGGAACATGCACCATGGGAACAAGCAAGAGCGCGCGCAGCCGCCGTTCCCAGAATCCCCATTCGGTTCGCGGTAGCCGGTAGGCACGCCGAAATCCCTCCATCAGCGACAGCATCATGCCGAGTCCGGCAAACACGCTGAGGACTGCCGCAGAGAAGACGAGCTGTGCCGGTTGAAATCGCCGCGTCTGCATGGATGAGAGCAGCAGCACATATGTGTCGGCGGGTACGAAGTTCATAAATGACATGCGAAATTGGCCCATCATTGTCGTGCCCTCGGGCACAAACGCGAGCAAAGTAGTAACGACAACCATCGTCGGAAACAGCATCAGCATGCCGGAATACGCTGCGGCCTTGGCTGTGTTGAGCATGTCGTGCTCAAATGCCAGCCACAGTGCTTTCCGGAACATGCCAATCCAACGAGCCATGCGCATCACAAGTCAGAGTATTTCATTTGCGGTGATTCCGGCGATACTTCCGGCCGTTTCTCTTTCCGGAACCACGACGGTGCGCTGCCAGATGAAAGCTGAACGAAACCGATCCGGATTCTTGAACCCGCGTCCGCCGTGGGAGTTGTTGCCAAGACTCGCGGTGCGATGTTCCAACCTGAGCGTGAACCTGACGCACCAAACAGAAGCGGTTTATGATAGCCGGGTTATGAAAATCGCTCTCGGCTCTAAAGTCCTCCCGCTGATTTGCCCACTGATTCTGGCTAGCCTTCAACCTTTCCCTTCCGCTGCGCAGTCGCATCCGGTGCCCAATACCCAACTGGCTTCGAAAGAAGTGAACGCGCGCGCCGATGCGCTATTGAAAAAGATGACGCTCGAAGAGAAGATCGGGCAGCTCGTGCAGTATTCGGCCGGATTCGCGACGGGGCCCGCCGCTTCCAATTTGACCTACGACGACCTGGTCGCCAAGGGCCTGGTGGGTTCAATGCTCAACGTTGTAGGCGCGGAGAAGACGAATCACTACCAGCACATCGCGATGGAGAAATCGCGCCTGCATATTCCCATCATTTTTGGGCTCGATGTCATTCACGGCCACCACACCACTTTTCCCATTCCGCTCGCCGTCGCTGCAAGCTGGGATCCCGAGGCTGCGGAGACCGTCGCGCGCACCGGCGCAGTGGAAGCGCGCGCCGACGGCATCGACTGGGTCTTCTCGCCTATGGTCGACATTGCGCGCGATCCGCGGTGGGGCCGCATCGTCGAGTCGAATGGAGAAGATCCCTATCTCAGCTCCGCCATGGCGCGGGCCTGGGTCAAGGGCTATCAGCAAGGCGACTTGTCCAAGCTCGATTCTGTTGCCGCATGCGTGAAGCATTTCGCCGCATACGGCGCTGCCATCGCCGGCCGCGACTACAACGCGACCGACATGAGCGAGCTGACGCTGCGGCAGGTTTATTTGGAGCCGTATCGCGCTGCGGTTGAGGCTGGTGTGGCCACTGTGATGAGCTCGTTCAACTCCATCAATGGCATTCCTGCCACGGCTGACCCGCTTACACTGACGCAGATTCTGCGCAAGGAATGGGGATTTGATGGATTCGTGGTGTCCGATTGGGGTGCGGTGGGAGAACTGATGAACCACTCCATCGGCGATGGGCCTACCGTGGCGCGCAAGGCGCTCGAGGCCGGCCTCGACATGGATATGGAAGGCAACCTCTTCGGCACCACGCTCGCTTCGCAGGTGCGCTCGGGCAAGATTCCCGAGAGCGTCGTCGATGAAGCGGTGCGCCGTATTTTGCGGGTCAAGTTTGCGGTGGGGCTCTTCGATCATCCCTACACTGCGGACAGTCCGGCATACGAAGCGACGCCGGAGCGTCGCGCTGTGGCGCGCAAGGTGGCCGACGAGACGATGGTTCTGCTCAAGAACGATCCCGTTGAAGGCGTTGGCGCGCTGTTGCCGTTTACGTCCAAGGCTAAGAAGATTGCGTTGATTGGGCCATTGGCTGACGATGCGCGCGATCTGCTCGGCGCGTGGTCCGCGGGCGATCCGAAGAACGTGATCACGCTCAAGCAAGAGCTGAATCAGCGACTCGGCGATCGGCTTACGTATGCAGTAGGTTGCGGACTGCTTGCGGGCGACGATGCGAAGGTGCTTGCCAGCTTGACGTTTGGCGGGTCAGTTGCAGGCCAGCAAAGCCAGCCCGCTCCTGACGACGAGAAGAGCATTGCCGAAGCTGTCGATGCGGCGAAGCAGGCTGACCTTGCGATTCTGGCATTAGGTGAACCGGCGAATTGGATGGAAGGTGAGGCAGCGAGCCGCGTCCATCTTGGGTTCACCGGCAATCAGGAGAAGCTGCTGGAAGCTGTCGTTGCCACGGGAAAGCCAGTGATTCTTGTGGTGCTTGCGGGTCGGCCGCTGGAGTTGAAGTGGGCTGCTGAACATGTGCCTGCGATTCTCGAAGCTTGGAGTCCTGGGATTGAGGCCGGTCCTGCGGTTGCCGATGTGCTGTTTGGCGATGTGAATCCTTCGGGAAAACTTCCGTCGAGCTTTCCGCGCGCGGTTGGGCAGGAGCCGCTTTACTATGCGCAGCTTCCCACGGGACGTCCCGCGCATGTCGATTTGACCCACATGCCGACTAACTCCCTGGAGAAATTTGTGTCGCGGTATGTCGATGAGCAGAACTCGGCGCTGTTCCCGTTTGGCTGGGGATTGAGCTACACGCGGTTCAGCTATTCCAAACCGACGTTGAGCCGCGCGGAGGTTCCACTGCAGGAGGTTTTGGCGAATCGCGCGCCGGTCACGACGGTTGCGGTGGATGTGACGAATACAGGCAGCGTTGCGGGGACTGAAGTGGTGCAGCTCTACATTCGCAACACGGAGGCGAGTGTGGAGCAGCCGGTGCGCGAGCTAAAAGGCTTTACACGGGTGCAACTGGCGCCGGGCGAGACAAAGCATGTGACGTTTCCGCTGGGATTCGACGAGCTGAACTTCTACAACGTCGAGGTGAAGCGGACCGTAGAGGCGACGAGGTATGACGTGTGGGTGGGCGGTAGCTCGCTGGCTGACGCTGAGACTGAGTTGAAGATTGTTGAGTAGGTGGAAGGGTCACATTACTTCAAATTGTTCCACGTGGAACAATTGCGGCGTCTGTCACAGGTGTTGACTGGGATTTGCGAAGAATTACGCGGAGATGTGGCACACTTGTGGGCCGCGGATGCGCGGTTGCCTTGCGCGAGGATGATCGGAATTTTCTGCAAGCTTGCTGTGGATAAACGCAAATTTAGGAGGGGGGGAGGGGTCCTTCTTCGGCCACCCCTCGGAACGAAGCCCTATCCTCAGAGTTTCTGTGATGCCCTCTTGGACACTTTGCGAACCGCTTGGCGCGGAGTGGGTCAGAATCTCTCCCCAACGTTACTGTGTGGCAAACGGGCCAAATTCTCTGCAAAGTAAATTGGCGGATCGACGACCCCTGGCCGACTTGCCAGGACTAATCGGGCACGGCCTTTGCTTCTAATTACTATTAGCTCGATGATTCGCTAGGCGGTCTCAAAAACGAGGACGCACTCGTGGGCAGAGATCCAATCGTCTGGGCTGCATTCCATGGCGGACTGGACCTACACCTACAGGGTTAACTTAGCTGGCCGACGATGTAGGACAAGCACCCGCTAAGCCAATTCCCTAATGCTGATGCGCTGGTAATCGCGCCAATGTGTGCGTTCAGCCCCCCTCGTTGCCACTCGGCTGACATCGCGAAGTGAAAGCGCATCAATTGCGCTTCGCGATCAACTTCTTCGTCGGCTTGACCGTCAGGGGCAAAGGTTGCTGGGGAGTCGGCGCTAAATCCAGGGCCTTGATATTGCGGCGGCGGGTGGTAGACGTGCCAATGCGGCTGCGCGTGAATCGCCTGCATTTGCTCGTCAGAGCAATACCACTCAGCTCGCAGGACGGGAATCTTCTCTTCTGCGAAGGCATCGCCCTCAAAGATAATTATTCCAGCGTCGACCAATTGATGCGATGAATCCAGGAATTGAAAGTTTACAGTTATCCCCGCCCAATAAATGGCCTTCGTGGTTTCGCAAAGCGGGAGGATGGGGTAGGCATCACGCGCCGTCCCTCGTTGTTGGCCCGTGCCGGAGAGAGCGTACCTTGTAACTCTGGCCGATCTGATAGTTGGCTTGAACCCTAGGGTCGTTTGCCCAAATTGCTTTCTGAGAGCCGGGAAGGCATACGTCTAGCACTGTCTCTGGTTTCTCAATACCCCTCAACCCCAGCGTGAGCGTCCGCAGCAAAGGTGCTGCTTGGGCACCTGACCGTTTCTTAGGCATGCGTTAGCCTCTTACACCAAAGGTCGCACGGGCGGCTTCAGACAACTCTTTCGAGTCAATGTCCTCTCCTTGTTCGATTGCCAAGCCCAACTGCGCTAATTTTGAGAGCAAAAGAGGATCTACTTGGGCGAAAAGATTTGGGAGAGGAATACGTTCCAGCAGGCGTGCAGAAAGATCCCATTGCCTGCCCTGGACCTGACTGGATACCGCGGGGAGCAGGCGTGACATAAGGTCGCTGCTTAGCAAGGCAATGTATGCTCTCGCTACCTTCGGACTTAGCAGTCTGCTCCCTTTAGCGGCGTTTAGGGGGCGCCAAGAGTACCCTTGGACCACCACATAGTCGCCTGATGAGTCGTAGGCAAACGAGCCTCGGTCGCCGTAAGAAACGGAAACGATTTTCGGTACCTTGTGAAATTGCCACGTGCGCGGTTCACTCATCTCCCACCAGCGGTCTGGGTCACGCTTGCTACTTCTCTTTCGAAGGTCGGGCTCAGCTTTCTTCAATGTTTCGCGGTAGAACTTTGCCACTTTCCGGGCAAGCTCATCCTCGTTCTCAATTTTTTGGTCGCCATAGGGGTAGAAGATATATTTGAAGTCTCTCAAGACCCCAAAAGTTATCGATTCGTTCAGGACTGCGGGGCGAAAATATGGACGTTCCGTCGATGGCATCTCGAGCCATTCCTGCCTGCTGATCTCGAAGGTCTTCAGGCTTCCGGAACGTGCACCGGTTTTAATCTCAAACAAATCGTTGACTCTTGGCAGTGTGCGAAGGCTTACTAAGAGCGACCTTGACTCATATGAGTGCGGGGCCCACGATTCTTTGCTGGGGCCCAGTGTCTCTCTGTAAATGCTGAAACCGTCTTGGACAACAGGGTCTACAAGCCCATTAGCTGTCGCCCGCCGCAATGCGCGGAGGCCGGCTGAGGTTGAGCTAGACCGATAGTCTGCCCAAAATGCAATTCCTGAAGGATTCGGGCCGTCGCCTTTTTTGCCCACCATCACAGCCGCATCGACGAGCGCATCCGAGAAGAGCAACGGGCTCCCAAGACGTGCAATGAGGTGAAAACTAATCAGACCGGACATCTCTTCTCTGACGCCCGCGGTCGCGCTCGCTTCCAGAAAGGAAGACGGAATAATCGAGCCGATGATGCTGGCGGGTCCGAGCGCCTTGACGGCCTTCCAGACGAACCCGGTGGAAAGATCGTAGCGACCAACTGCCAAAGGGCCCAATGCCTGCTTCAGAGAATCACGCTGCTCCCTGGAAAGAAACTCGTAGGACACGAACGGTGGATTCATCAGAAGCATGTCAACGCCCGTTGGCCATGGAGTCTGTCCCATTGAATCCGCCAGCGAAATCTTGTAGGTGACCTCGTGATCGTCCCTGTCCTTCTCCCAGGCGAGGACGAACGAAGCCATGTCACAGGCCGCTCGGGAAATATCCCAACCAATCAGGTTGACCTTCCCGGCGAACTTGCCGATGCGCAACTGCCGGATGCTTTCCCGCAGGAATTCTCCCGACCCACAGGCCGGATCGAAAACAGTTATCGAAGATATAGACTGCAAGTCGAGGAGCCGAAGAGACTGCTCTACAACCATTCGCGCCAACGAGGGCGGCGTAAAGTGGACCCCTATCCCTTGGCTGGTCTTCGTTGGCGCATTGGATGGTGGGGCGAACCCTTCCAAGCGAAGCTGAGGAATGACCGACGCCTCATAATGAGCCTCTTGGAATAGTTGCCCCGCTGCATGTCGGAGCAGAAGCTCGGGCCGAAGGGTCAAATTGTCGAAACGGCGCCCTTCCATTAAGTCGGTGGAGAGAAGTTCCCAATCAGACTGGCTTACCGCACTGAGGCTGTCCCGGAAGTTCTTCGGCAGTCCCCATTTCTCGCCATTGAGGGTCTCGTGACCACATCTGTCTGTAGCGCATGCAATTAGGGTGAGAAACCTGAGCAGCGACCTTGCCCCGTCCTCGTCAGTTGAGGCATTTCGAAGCTGTCTAAAAACTCGGATGGCGTGGGCAATGACCGACATTCCGGCTCTCGGCTGAGAGTTTTCCAGGTAGGCGTGGAACTTTCCGAGATTCTCCTGAATACTCTGGAGACTGTATGTCTCGGCGACAGATGCGGAAGCATCATATCGAAGAACCTCTACGTTTTCACCAAGCAACGAGACATAATGGCCCACGTTGCTTGACCATGCTCCTCCGCGCTTTCCGTCCCTGTCCCGATCTCCTGTTTGGTCAAGGCAGAAGTTTCCGGAAAGGCCGTTGACGAGGAGGTAGCGACTATCATCATTCGGCAGGAATGGAATTGGCAGCAATCCAAGGTCGGAGGACCAAGACATCGCAGGATTTCTCAACGTATTCATCGCTGCCCTTTCGGACCCTATTAAAAATGCCACATAAATGGTGCACTTGGCTAGCTGCAATCGTGCAAGTGTTCTGTTTCTTTTCAGGTTAATTCATCCGAAGATAGGCTGCAGGTCGCGTGCCGTAGCTTAGAGTCCACAGCATATTCAAGGATCCCCCGGCCATTCTGAACGGTCCCCTGGCGGACTTGATTTCTGAAGGGAATTGGGTCTCCGGTTTAGAGTCGATTGGAGGGAGATTCCCTATGAGCAGATTTCTGATCGGGTTTGCGACTGGCGTTGTTCTGGTTCTGCTGGCGCTGGTGTGCTACGTACGCTTTGGGTTTGTCGATCCCCGCGCCGATCGACCGATGGGCGCGCTGGAGATGAAGATTGCCATGCCTGCGCTGGATGCCGCGGTGGATCGGCGTGCGCCGAGCGTGCAGAATCCGTTGCAGGCTACGGACGACAATTTGACGGCGGGGATGAAGATTTACCAGTCCAATTGCGCAGGCTGCCATGGGGATGTGGTTCACACGCATACGGCGTTCGGCGACTCGTTTTATCCGCGCGCGCCGCAGTTTGCGGAGGACGCGCCGGACATGCCGGAGAATCAGAACTTCTACATCGTTGCGCATGGCGTGCGGCTGAGCGGCATGCCGGGGTGGAAGACGAGTCTCAAGGAGCAGGAGATGTGGCAGGTGACGACGTTTCTGAGCCATATGGACAAGTTGCCTGCGCCGGTGCAGGCTGCGTGGAAGAGCGCGGCGGGCGGGGTGGAGAGCGGGGTTGGGGGCGGTGGTTCCGCGGATAGCGGGGCGAAGGACGAGAAAAAAGACAAGATGGAGATGCCTGCGCATTGAGGGATGTTTGTGAGCGGGGTGCGCGGGGCGAGGTTTCCGACGACAGGTCTTTGTCGCTGGGGAGATCGGGCGGGTATCATTAGCCTTCATGGGAACTCCACCACCAATTGAACTTGGCAGCCTGGGGATGGCTGATTCGCTGATCCTGATGGTGATTGCGCTGGTGGTGTTTGGGCCGCGGCGGCTGCCGCAGATCGGCAAGCAGATCGGCAAGCTGATGTTTGAGTTCCGCAAGGCCTCGAACGATTTCAAGTTCCAGATGGAAGAGGAGCTGCGGCTGTCCGAGGACGCGGATCGGCGCAAGAAGGAAGAGGCAAAGCGGAAGCAGTTGGCGCAGGAGTCGGTGTCGGCTACGCCGGATGTGGTGAAGGCTTTGGAGTCGCCTTATCCGGGCGAAGGGGTGTATCCGCCGGTTTCCGAAGTGAAAACTGATTCTGAGATCAAGAATGGGGAAACGGCCGGGGCGGAGGATGTGGCGCCGCAGATTTTGCCGCCTTCGACTGGCGAAACGGTTGCTGCGGCAAAGGTGGCCGTGAATGCGGAGTTGACTGAGCCTGCTGCGGATGAATCGAGCAAGGATGTGCTCGACCCGATGGGGCAGGTTGAGCAGGCTGCGCCTGGCGGGGAAGATAAGTCTCCAACTGAAAACGAAAATGCTCCTGCGACGGAGGCGGTGAGCCCCAATGGTTGATCCCGTGGAAGCGATCGGGAAGGCGCGGGAGGCTGTGACGCATCGCGCGGAGCTGCCGGGCATGAGCCTGATGGAGCACCTGGACGAGCTGCGCAGGCGGATTGTGCATTCGGCGCTTTATCTTGGCGCGGGATTCGCGATCGCGTATTTCTTTCACGAGAGGCTGTACGGCCTTGTGCAGCAGCCGCTGGACCGGCTGCACATCAAGCTCAACTACACGCATCCCATGGATGCGCTGAACTTGTATCTGCAGGTGTCGCTGATTGGCGGTGCGATTCTCGCGTCGCCGTTCGTCTTGTATCAAGTGTGGCTTTTTATTGCGCCGGGGCTCTACCAGAAGGAGCGCCGTTTCGTTGTGCCGTTTATGGCGGCGACAGTGGGGCTGTTTTTGGCGGGCGCGTCGTTTGGCTATTTTTTTGTGCTGCCGGGGGCGCTGAAGATCCTGATCGTGGATTTCGGCAAGAAATTCAATCCGATTATCACGATCGAGGAGTACACGGGGTTCTTTCTGTCGATCATTCTGGGCCTGGGGATCAGCTTTGAGATGCCGATTCTGATTTTCTTTCTGGCGCTGTTCGGCATTGTGAGCCCGCGGTTTTTATGGAAGAACATTCGCTACGCGGTTCTGGCGGTGTTTCTGGTGGCGGCTTTCATTTGCCCCAACCCCGACCCTTGGACGATGTGCATCTATGCGATTCCGATGTTGTTCCTGTATCTGATCGGCATCGGCGTGGCTTGGTGGGTGCACCCCTCGCGGCGTAAGGCCAAAGAGGCTGCTTTGTGAGGCTCTCGTTTTCGAGGAGTGCTGCGCTAGGGTTGGCGGTGCTGTTCGCCGTCATGACCACTCAGGCACAGCGCCCTTCTACAGGCTCAGGGCAGCATTTTAATGGCGAACGGGCTTATGAGTATGCGCGCGATTTTGTGGCCATTGGGCCGCGTTGGCCTACGAGTGCCGGACACGCCAAAGCAGAGGCTTTTCTTCGCGCGCACTTTCAGCACGATCCGCTTGAAGAAGATGCTTTCACTGCCGATACGCCGATTGGGCCGGTAAATATGCGCAATTTCATCGTGCGCTTTCCGGGCAAGAAGGACGGCGTGATTGTGCTGGCGACGCACTATGAGACCAACTACTACCTCAAGAACATCAACTTTGTTGGCGCGAATGACGGCGGCGCGACGACGGGGTTGTTGATGGCGATTGCCGATCAGTTACGGGGGCAGACGGCTGGTGGAAAGAAGCTCGATGGGTGCTCGGTGTGGCTGGTTTTCTTCGATGGGGAAGAAGCGATTCGGAGCTGGTCCGATTCTGACTCCACTTATGGCAGCCGGCATTTGGCGGCGAAGTGGGGACGCGATGGGACGCTGGGGCGCATCAAGGCGTTTCTTCTGGCCGATATGATTGGCGACAAGGATCTCGATATTCAGCGCGAGAGCCGCTCGACGGGATGGTTGGTGGATCTGGTGCGACAGGCGGCGAAGAAGTACGGCTACGAGCATTACTTCTTCCAGCAGGAAGAGCCGGTCGACGACGACCACATGCCTTTTGTGAAGCGGGGCGTGCCGTCGATCGACATCATCGATCTCGACTACGGACCGAATAACAGCTACCACCATACGGCGCAGGACACGATGGACAAGGTGAGTGCGCGGAGTTTGGCGATTGATGGGGACGTTTTCCTGGAGGCGGTTCGCCTGATCAATCAGAGATAGCTCAGTCGCTCCCTGTTCCCTAATCCCTGTTCCCTGGCCATGCGCTAGCATGGCAAATATGATTGCCGGTGCATCGTGGGTTTGGTGGCTTGGGTTCCACGCGGCTGTTGTGCTGCTGCTGACCATCGATGCGAATTTGCCGGCGTGGCGCGGCAGTGGCGCGAAGACACAAAGATCCGCGTGGGTGTGGACGGCCGTGCTGGTGCTTGCCGCGGCGGTGTTCGCGGTTTGGATCGGCGTGGTGCAGGGCCGACAGCGGGCACTTGAATTTGTCGCAGGATACACGATCGAGACTTCTCTCAGCATCGACAATCTCTTTATCTTTCTCGTGCTCTTTCAGGGGTTCCGGATCAATGCGGCGCGGCAGCATCGCGCCTTGTTGTGGGGAGTGGCCGGCGCCATTGTTTTGCGGGGGCTCTTCATTGCGGCCGGTGTTTCGCTGATCACGCGCTTCAACTGGATCTCGTGGGTTTTCGGTCTCGTGCTGCTGGTAGCGGCGTGGAGGTTGGTTCGCGGAGGGTCGGCGCGGGCGGCTATCCCGGATTGGATTCGCCGTTTGCAGCCGGCGAAGGACTCGCTTCTGCCGGTGATCGTTGCGGTGGAAATCACAGACCTGCTTTTCGCGGTAGATTCGATCCCTGCCGTGCTGGCTGTATCGCACGATCCGTTCATCGTCTATACCTCAAATATCGCAGCGATTTTGGGACTGCGTTCGCTCTACTTCGCGCTGGCGGCCCTGCTCGATCGGTTTCGTTATCTGCACTATGGCCTGGGCGTGCTGCTGGCTTTTGTCGCGCTGAAAATGCTTGCTGCGCCGTGGCTTGATGTGCCCATCACTCTGTCGCTCGCTGTGATCGGAACCATCATTGCTGTTTGCGCGATGGCATCCTGGCTGGCTGCAGATCGGGAACGTGCTTCCGAGATTCGGAAATCCGGGGTTCGGAAATAGGAAACCTGTTGGCCAGTTGTGTTCGCGGGGAAGAATCTGCTCCGCGTCGGCTTCGATCTGCATCGAATTGTGTGAGGGCACCTGGGGTATGACTCGACAGCCTTTGAGTGTCTTGTTTTGCACATTTAGTACCTTGGTTTTCCATCGCTGGTAACTGCTGGTCTCGCGTAGAATCGCTGGTTTCGACGGCCCATTTCGTCGTATCCTGAGAGGAAAGAATCCTATGAAGACCTTTACGATTGAAGAAGCACAATCGCTGCTCCCCGTGTTGGAATCCCTGCTGAGGCGCGCACTTGATAGCAAGAAGGCGGCGGAGCAGGTGGAAGCGGAACTTTCCGCGCTGGCGCTGCGCATCTATGTCGCCGGCGGAATGTATGTGAATGTCGGCAAGGTCGCCAAGCAGCGCGCGGAAGTGGAGACCCAGACGCAGCGCATGCGCGAGACCGTGGCGGAGATCGATGCCATTGGCGTGCAGGTGAAGGATCTCGATGCCGGGCTTCTCGATTTTCCATGCCGCCTCGATGATGAGATTGTTTTGCTTTGCTGGCGCACCGGGGAGACGGCGATCGACCACTGGCATACGGTGGAAGCCGGCTTTCAAGGGCGGCAGCCAGTGGATGAGCGTTTTCGCAGGCGCTCGAATTCGAGCAATCGGCCGAACTGACCCGCGTCTTCGCGCCCTCTTCCACGCATTGAAGGAATCGATTCCTTGTACATTTCCGAGCAGGAAGTGCGGCAGCACCTCAGTTACGAAGCCCTGATTCCCGCCATTCGCCAAGCCCTTGTCGATTACTCTTCCGGTCTAGTTGACCAACCACCGCGCGTCATTCTGCGCGCCGGCAACGCGGAAGGCGCGCACAACGGCTGGTTCGCCGTGATGCCTGTAATTGCCGGCGATTGGATGGGCGTCAAAACCGTCACCTTCTATCCGGGCAATGCTGAGCGCGGTCTGCCAACGCACATGGCGGTCATCGAGTTGTTGAGCAGGGCAACGGGCGAGCCGGTTGCAGTGATCGATGGAAGGCTGATTACCGAGATGCGCACGGCGGCGGTTTCTGCAGTCGCCTTCGCAGCGATTTCTCCTCTCCACTTTGCGGCGCCTCCGACGAGTCTTGGGATTCTGGGGTCGGGTGTGCAGGCACATGCGCATATCGACGCGCTGCGGCACGTCTGGCCTGCGCTTGAGGAGATTCGGATCTGGAGCCGGACGCGGGAGAATGCTCAGCGGCTTGCTTTGGCGACAGGCGCGAATGCGGTTGCGATCGAAGAGGCGGCTGCGGCTGATGTTGTGCTCACGGCGACGTCGGCTTCTCAACCGATTCTGCAAGGCCGTTGGCTTTCGCCGCATGCGCTTGTTCTTGCCGTCGGCGCCACTGGCTCCACGCTGCGGGAGCTTGACGACGAAGTGATGCATTCGAGCTTCGTGGTTGCGGAATCCCGTTCCTGTGTCGAACGCGAATCGGGGGATGTGCGTCTTTCTGGAGCCAGCGTGGCAGCCGAGATCGGCGAGATTCTGGCGCGGCCAGAAGCAGCCGTTCTTCCGCTCAATGGACGCATCGTTTTCAAGTCGGTGGGCATGGCCATTGAAGACCTGACTGCGGCGCGACTGGTGTGGGAGTCGGGAGAAACAGGCCGACCAGACTGAGGCGAAGCAGTGCCGCAACCAGTTCGTGACAACGAAGATCTGTTTTGCTAATCGGATGGCGATGCGGCCTAGTGCGGGAGAGTATGGCAAAGCCCTCCGGGGCTAAAGCCCGCGACCGTTTTTTGGCCCTTTGTGCGGGGGTTGAAAACCCCCGCCTCCCTCCGTGTCGGTTTTTTCCGCAGTTTGTAGAGTCGTGCCCTGTTACAAAGCAGGAAATGAACTCGGCATTCCGCATCCTGTAAAGCCCGGTTCGCCGCCAGTGGCCATAAGCGGAATGGGCAATTGCCGCGTCTTTACGAAGAGAGCGAACCATCTCCGAACCCGTGCCGGTGCGACTATTCTGAAAGCAGGCTCGGAATATCACTTTTCTTGTAGAACTGGCGCGCGTTGTGGAGGAGCGGCAATGAGATTGAAGAAGTGGACTGGATTGGCGCTGGCGGCGCCGCTGCTCCTGGTGGGTTGCAAAGGCTTTTGGAACCCGGTCGGCTCCTCCGATTTCACCCTCTCCAACAGCGGCACTATCAGTGTGAGCACCCCCGGTGCTACCTCAGGCAACACCTCTACGATTACCGTGACGCCATCGAACTCGTTTACTGGAACGGTCGCGCTTACCTGCGCAGTCACCACGTCGCCATCGAGCGCTACAAGCCCCGTTACGTGCAGCCTTTCTCCGACGTCGGTTACGATCAGCAGTACGGCGGCGCAAACGGCTACGCTGACTGCGACCACCACGTCCACTACGACTACCGGAACCTATGAAATTACGGTTACCGGCACCTCAGGCAGCGCTACGACGACTGCCACGGCCTGCGTCATAGTAGGAACTTCCTCGGGCAATTGCAGCACCAGCGCCGACACCAGCGGCAACTTCTACGTGATGAACGTAGAGACGAAGCAGGTGGCCGGCTACTACGTGAATGCCGGCACGCTGACGCCTCTTCCAGGCAGTCCCGTCACTGTGCCTGCGACACCGCTCGCGATGGCTGTGTCGCCCAATGGTGGTTTGCTTTATATCAGCACCGCCGATGGAATCTATGTGTACACGATCTCTTCCACGGGACAGCTCACGCTCGGCAACGCCTCTGGTCCTGTGTCTTCCGATCAAGCGATCAGCATGCAGGTGAGCCCGGATAACGATTGGCTGATTGAGGTCGCAACTGGCGCACCCTACGTCTATGCCATTCCCATTGACTCGTCGACGGGCGCGGTAACTTCGAAGACCGAGCAATACGCGGTGCTCCCCGCAAGCACGGTGCAACAGGTTGCCATCTCGCCCGACGAAACCTATGTTTTTGTCGCTATGGGATCGGAGGGGACCGCGACGGTTCCGTTCACTGCCGCGAATGCGAACCCGTTTGGAACTGTGGGAAGAATTGCGGCGGTGAACTCAGCCGGTGCAGCAATCTCGGTCGCGGTGGATCCGTTGCAATCCGGCCAGACTTCTCCGCGGCTTTTCTATATTGGGGAGACTGCGGCTACTTCCGGCTCAAACACGGGCGGGTTGCGGGCTTTCAATTTCAGCACGCTCAGTTCAGGGAAACCGACCGAGATTTCCGGCTCGCCTTTCGGAAGCCAGGGTCTTGCGCCTTACTCGATCCTGCCTATCGCCACAGGGAACTACGTCTATGTGGTCAATCGACAGACAAGCAGCGGTTCCACGGGAGTGATCGCGGGCTTCTCGATTTCCTCCAGCAGTGGCACGTATTCGCTTACGGCCCTGGGCAGCAATTTCGCCGCTGGAACGAATCCTGTGGCGTTGGCCGAAGACAGCACCGGGACCTATGTGTTTGCAGTGGACTACGGCGGCAGCCCCGATCTGAAGGGGTACACGTTCGACTCGACCAATGCGGGCTACCTCGACGGGGTCATCTCGGCGGCTACTGGCACCGATCCCGTGCAGGCCAGCGCTATTGCGGCAGCGCCCTAAGCTCGGTGCAGCGGCTGCGATGACGCCTGCCTGGCGGCGGGCGAGTTTGCCATTGCGATGCTGGGTTACCTCCACGCCGCGATGCGTTGCCGATTAACCTTTCGTCACATACACGGTGCTATCCTCAAGAGGAAGACCCGTGGCTGCATTGATGCGATTTCCGATTCCAGATGCCCCCCTCGTCAGGAGTCAAAGATCCAGGCTAGCTTTCATCTTGGCCCTTTCTTTCCTTGCACTTGTGGTGGGTTGTTCGCGGCTCAGGCTTAGGCAGGAGCACCATGAGACGGTCTACGTCTGGACGCGGCAAATGTATTTGCGCGATCGCGTTGCCGCTGTCTCGAATCGAGTGGGCGAAGTCACCAACGGCGAACCACTTGAAGTGCTCGAACGCGGACGGCGCTTCTACCGGGTCAAAACTCCGAAGAACGAAGTCGGCTGGATCCCCGAACGCGCAGTCATTGACGCCAAGACCTACGACGCCTTTGTCCAGTTGGCAAATCAACATAGGAACGATCCGGTGATCGCCACCGGCACGCTGCGCGACGACATTTATCTCCATTCGAGCCCCGGCCGCGAAACCGATCGCTTCTACCTTCTGGCTGGAAACGCCAAGGTGCAAATGCTGGTTCGCGCCACCGTGGCAAAAGCCGCCGTTCCAGGTCCGGCTGCTTTCGCCCCGCATGAGAACCCAGTGAAGGGAATGATCGCGACGCCTGTCAGCGTGGAACGGGGTCCCGCTACCAAACCGGCGCATGCGCCGGAATCAGATGAGGCAAAACCCGGCGAAGGGAAATCGACGGCGCCGGAACCTCTTCCGCCTACGTTCGAAGATTGGTGGCTTATTCGCGACGGCCAGGGCCGCGCCGGATGGGTGCTCGGGAGCCGCGTAGATGTGGATGTGCCCGACGATGTAGCGCAGTATGCCGAGGGCCAGCGCATTGTGGGCGCGTATGTCCTTGCCAAGGTGCATGACGACGAAGCGAGCACGGCGGATCATGAGGTTGCGGAGTATGTCACTGCGCTTGCGCCGCCGAAATCAGGCCTGCCTTTTGACTTCGACCAGATTCGAGTCTTTACCTGGAGCGTGAAGAAGCATCGCTACGAAACTGCGTTCCGCATTCATCCCATTCAGGGATTCCTTCCGGTGCGTGTGTCCACGGAGTCGGCTCCGACTGGGACCGAGCCGGTGTTTAGCTTCCTGGTTTCGACTTCACCCGATTTGGCGATTGAGCCCGGGACCGGCATCGCGCGGCCCGTCGCGCCTCGAACGATTAATTATGCGATGCGCGATACTTCGGTGCGCCGCATCGGTCCGGATATGGCACCCATCCCTACCATGCATGAGCCGGGAGAGAAGGGTGACAAGGCGAAGCCGGCGAAAGGCAAGAAGCGCAAGTAGTAAAGCGGAGCTAGCCGCGCTGGGCGCGTGTTGGCGGAGTTAGCGTCGAATTTCTTCAATACACTTTGCCTGGAACAGTCTCGGCTAACGCCGCTTTCCTACGCGAGCTTCCAGGGGTCACGATACGGGCGCGTCAACAATTCGCTCGCGCCGGGATCGTTGAGGATTTTCTCCTCCGCAACATCCCAATGAATCTTGCGGCCGACCAGCATCGAGATCAGGCCGAGATGGCCGGGAATCGTGGAGTGATGCGCGACTTCGACGGGCGTGATGGTGGGCTTGCGCGATTTGACGCTGTCGAGGAAGTTGCGCCGATGTTCGTGGGATTCGTACAACTTCACCTTCCGTAGATCGTCGGGAAGGGAATCGCCCTTGGCCCATTCCGGATTGGACGCATCGAAGCCGCTGCGATCGACCCACACCCATCCGTCAGTGCCGATCCATTTGGTGCCCATGCTGATGGCGGGAGAACCGCCAGCAATCGTCATTGTGACGTCGGCGGGATAATTCGTGACTTCCTTGCGGTAGGTGCATTCCACGGAGTACTTAGTCGCCGTGTTCCATACGGCGTTCGAGGCTGGGAATTCGCCGTGGCCTTCGACTTCCGACGGGCCAGACAAATCGAAGCCTAGGCCCCAATGCGCGATGTCTCCATGGTGCCCGATCCAATCCATCAGCTGACCACCGCCGGTGTTGTAGTTCCAGCGCCAGTTTTGGTAGACACGTTGTTCGATGTAGGGTTCCATTTTGGATGGACCGATCCAGCGGTCATAATCGAAATCGGCTGGCGGCTCGGTGACGGCGAGATTCCAGGCAGGAGTGCCGGGCACGATCTGCGCGGGGCTTGTGATCTTTTCTGGAAGAGAGGAAAGCCTGGTGAGCAATGCGGGAACGGTGCCGGGAAAATCATGGTGACCGCCGGGCAAGCCCACCTCGACGTGCGTGACGGTTCCGATGAGACCGTTGCGGACAATCTCCGCGGCTTTGTGAAATTGGGGCAACGAACGCTGCCACGAGCCGGTCTGCCAGATGATGTTGTTCTGTTGGACGGCTTTCACTATGGCCTGTTGCTCGGAGATGGTGCGCGCGAGCGGTTTTTCGCCGTAGATATCTTTCTTGCGCGCGGCCGCTTCAGTGGCCACGATGGCGTGCCATTGGTCTGGAATGGCGATCATGATTGCATCGACATCGTCGCGCGCCAGCAGCTCGCGATAATCGTGATAGGCCTTGCAGTCTTTGTTTCCATATTTGCTGTTGACGGTGTCGACGGCGGCTTGCAGATGTTTCGCGTGGATATCGCATGCGGCCACGACCTGGCAGTCGTTCTCCGCCAAGAACGCCTTGGTGTTGGCCGGCCCCATCATGCCCCAGCCGATGACGCCGATGGTGATGCGATTGGAGGCGGAAGCGCGACCGGCCCGTGCCCAGGGCGCAGAGGAGACAGCTGCCGCAGCTCCGGCTGCTTTGAGAAAACGCCGGCGCGTGATTGCGGAAAATGGATTGGAATTGCTTGAAGGGATGTTCATCATGTCTCCGAATGAATTCGTCAGCGCGCCCGATCCAGTTTCGGCTGTCAGGAAATCGCGCCGCAATTTGGAGGACAACGAAGGCAGGGGAAGTCTAGCATCTTGGCACCGCAAGTACACAAGCGCGGACGTGCCTGCTTCTCTCACCGGTTCGTGCGCTCCAGTTCGTATGCATTATGAGAGTGCGCCCTTACTGGAGCAGAAGGCTATGGGCAACGCAGCCTGCGGGGGCTTTGCCCCCGCACCCCCAGGATTTAGCGCTTTGATGCCTCTCCCGATAGGGAGTTACTGCGAGCAGATAGCGAAAGGGGGATGCCGCAACATCCCCCCTGGATCGGTCGAGGCCCACTGAGTCGGCGCTTGGGTTGCTTCCCAGCATGGCCCTATCCTCCGCTCAGTTCAAGACTGATTCTACTGCGGCAGGAAGAGAGCTGCATCTTTGCGGTGGGTCTAAAAGTACGACACTTTACCTTGGGGGAAGGTGGTCGACTGAAGAAGCACCTTCTCCCCAAGGAGGTACTCAACATGCTGAGTAGCAATGTCAAGTATATCGGCCTGGATGTTCACAAGGAAGCGATTACCGTTGCGGTTCGCAATGGCGCGGGCAAGTTGGTCATGGAATCGATCGTCGAAACCAAAGCGAGCACGCTGCTCCAGTTCCTGGAAGGGTTGCGAGGAGAGCTGCATGTGACCTTGGAAGAGGGGACCTGGGCGGCTTGGCTGTATGACGTGCTCAAACCGCACGTGCAGGAGATCGTGGTCTGCAACCCGCGCCGCAATGCTCTGTTGAAGGAGGGCAGCAAGAATGACAGGGTGGATGCGCGCAAGCTGTCCGAACTGCTGCGCGCCGGACTGCTGCGAGCGGTCTACCACGGAGAGAATGGACTGCGAACGTTGCGGGAGTTGGCGCGCAGCTATCAGGTGGTCAGCAAAGACTTGAAGCGAGTGATGAATCGGCTCAAGGCGCTATATCGCAGCTGGGGTATTCCCTGCACGGGCACGCAGGTCTATAGCCGGCGCCATCGGGAGCAGTGGCTGAAGAAGATTCGGGAGGCCGGGGTACGTCGCCGCGCAGAGCTGTTCTATCAACAGCTGGATGGATTGCAGGTCTTGCGGCGCACAGTGCGAGGAGAACTCTTAGCCGAGAGCCGGAAGCATCAGGCCGTGAAAGTCTTGCGTCAGATTCCTTTCATCGGCCCGCTTCGGGCCGCGCAGCTGGTGGCCCTTATGCAGACACCGCACCGGTTCCGGAGCAAGCGGCAGCTGTGGACTTATAGTGGCCTGGCAGTAGAGACACACGACAGCGCGCAATATCGTTACGTGGATGGACAACTGCAACGTTCCAAGAAGCCGCAGCAGGTCCGCGGTCTCAATCAGAATCACAACCACGCGATGAAGGAGATCTTCAAGAGTGCGGCCCTGAGCGCCACTCTTCGTGCGGGGCCATTCCAGGATTTTTATGCAGGTTTGCTGGCCAAAGGGATGAAGCCGGAGTTAGCCCGCCTT
>PLKY01000398.1 GCA_003140785.1 Acidobacteriaceae bacterium
ATCCATCTGCCACAAGCGGTCCTGCGCGGTCACGTACCCCTGTGCGAAGAAAAGATCGTCCTGTGTCGACGCGTAGATATGCGGCACGCCGTGCGCATCGCGCCGAACCATGACCGGGGCGGAAAGCCCTGCGAGATGGAGGTCGCCATCGAGAATGGGCAGAGCCGCTTTCGCTGCGGAGCGCAGCCACAGTACACCCGCACCCGCAGCCAGAAGCAGCACCAACACCAGGCCCAGAACGCACCCCAGGAGAATGCGCGGCCAGCGGCGCTTTGGTTTGCGAGCCGGGGGCGCGATTGATTTGTCGGATGCGGAACTTTCGGGATTGGGCATTGGTCAGGAACAGAATACCGCCGATGCCTCTCGGGGAACGACGCGATTCCTCGCGACGTTAAACGCTCTGCTGGAAATCTGGACAACCCAGGGCATGGGCCGCGCTACTGCAGCGCAGGTATTGCTGCTTGCTTCTTGCGTCCATACACGGCGAGCAGCAGCCCGAGCAGCAGCAGAATGATCGGCGCCACCAGCAGGCTGCCTTCCGGGCCATCCGTTCCGCCGGACCAAAGTGTGTTGCCGACTGGGGTGGTTGTGAGGAAGTGGCGCTGGGCCACAAATCCGCTGTCCGGCGTGCCATAGAAATAGGTCTCCGCCCAGTCCCACGCCCCGTGGCATCCTATTGCCCACCACGCCGAACCGGTCACTCGTACACTGACGCAAAACACGAACCCTATGAATGCCGCCGCAAAAATCCCGATCGCGTTCTCGCCGTTGTTGCTGGTGTGAAAGTAGCCGAACGCCGTAGAAGTCGCCCACGACGCCTGCCAGAAGCTCGAATCCGCAGTGCGTGCCCGGTGCGCGAGCCAGCAAGGGATCACTCCAAGGAGCGCGATCACAAACACGCCGCCGGAGCCTCTTGGATCGCGGCTCTCAAACAGCAGCAGACAAAGGCTGCTCACCGTGGCGAGCGCCCACCAGAAGTTGATTCCACGCGTCAAGGTGAACAGTAGGTAGCAGCGAAAGCTTCCTTCCTCGAAAAAGCCGACCAGCAGGAATGCGCCCGCCCACACGGTCCCGAATCGCAATGCCTGGCCGCTGGTGAGGGCCGCATGTCCAAAGTGAATCCAGCCTCCGGCAGCAAGCGCTGCCACGAGTGCCGAGAGTGCGGCGAACCCTGCGGCCAGCCCGCCGGCGAAATGGCGCAGCCGCCGCGAATCTACGAGGTTGTAATCCACAACCCGGCGATGTTCGACTCGCGCAATAAGAAGGCCGATTCCGAGAATGGCAACCACGGGGATCAACTCGGAGATCAGGACCGTGAAGGGTGAAAAGACGCCGTCCGCGAGCCGTGGATACAGGGTCACCGCAATCGTATCCAGCACCGGCGTCACCAGAGAGTAGAGGGCGACCGCCAGTAAAACCGACCAGCCGGCGCGCAGTCCGTGATCACCGAGTAGCGCCCAAGACAAATCGCGCTCGTGCTTGAATGCGGGAATCGAAACCTCGCGCCCCGCCCGCTCCGATGCGTTCCCTCGGTCTTCCGCCTGCGAGGCTTCCGGTGTGCGGGAATCCAACTGTGGTTCCATCGACGCCCCCTTCGACCCCCGCTCAAGACATTCCAGTCTAGCGAATTTTACTGAATTGCTTTTGCAGCAACACATTGAAGGTTCTTCCAAAGCCGCCGAGTTGTGCCAATTCGGGACGGTCGCGCCTTGACAGAACGAGCCACGCGCACGATTCTTAACATTCCGGTTTCTACGGATTTTGTTCCACGGAGCAGTGCGTTTTGCGGGTTCGCGTCTTCTATCACGATAAGTGCTTTGACGGAGCTTGCTCGGCCTCTCTGTTTACGCGCTTCCATCGCGAATGCATCGCCAAGGGCGCGACCTACACCTACCACGGTCTGGTCCATCGCGCCGGGGCTCTCTTTGACGAAAGCGAGTTCACGGGCGATGAGAACGCGATCGTCGATTTCAAATACTCCGCCTCGCCGAAAATTACCTGGTGGTTCGATCATCATCTATCCGCATTCCTTACCCCGCAGGATCAGGAGCATTTCCTCGACTGCCAGCGCGATCCGGCCTGCGCCGCGCGGAAATTCTTCGATCCGACTTACACTTCGTGCACCAAATTTCTTGCGGACATCGGATCGACGAAGTTCGGATTTAATACCGAGCCCATGGCCGACATGATTCACTGGGCCAACATCGTGGACGGCGCGCAATACGAGAGCCCTGAATCGGCAGTGGAAATGGCTGCGCCGGCCATGAAGCTCACCCTCATTATTGAGTCCACGCAGGACCCCGAATTCATCCCCAAGCTCATTCCGCTGCTGACTGAGATGCCGCTTGGCGAGGTGCTGGCACGGCCATTCGTGGCTAGCCTGCTGCCGCCGCTGCTCGAGCGCCACAAGCAGGCCATCGAACTGATCCGCTCGCGCAGCGAAGAGAAAGACGGGACGATTTTCTTCGACATCACCGATCAACTTCTCGAAGGCTTCAACAAGTTCATTCCCTATTACCTGTTTCCGCGTGCCACCTACTCGATCGGCTTGTCGAAGTCGAGCTTTCGCACCAAGGTTGCGGTCGGGTCCAATCCGTGGACGAAGGCGGACCCGGCGAAGATGGTCAATCTCGCGCAGGTCTGCGAGCGCTACGGTGGAGGTGGCCACGCGCGCGTGGGGGCTATCAGCTTTCCGCCCGATCAGGCGGACAAGGCTCGCGCGGCGGCTACGGAAATCGTGGCCGAATTAAGAGCAAAGAATCCGCTCTGAGCACGGCGCGAGACAGGCTCGAGTCGATCCGCGATGATTGAACATCTATTTACGTATGGCACGCTGCAGCCGGGCCTCGCGCCGCGTGAGATCGCGTCGGTGGTCGAGAAGCTGTGTCCGGTGGGCGAAGGATTTACGTTTGGGAGACTCTACGATCTTGGCGCGTATCCGGGAGCTGTGCTCGATCCTGCATCGGCTTGGTGCATCTACGGGACCATCTTCGAGCTTCCGCAAGATGAAGAGATCCTGTGCCTGCTCGATGCCTACGAAGGCAGCGAGTTCGTCCGAACGGAACATTTGGTTGCGCGGGTTGATGGGGGCTTCGCTCTCAGCTGTTGGGTCTACGATTACCTGGGCAAGCCCAATGCGGAGTGCTTTGTTGCGAGCGGGCGCTATACGAAAAAGCACGACGCGGTCTAAGCCATCGCTGCGGATCTCCGTTGTTTGATCGCAGGTATTGCCGACTGTCGCCGCCCCTTGCTTCGCCTCAATGGAATTCGCGCAGTACCGCTGCCATTTTCTAACTCTGCTTTGGGAGCGACGCTCAGTGTGACCTCGAGTTGCAATCGTTCGGCGAATTGCAGAAGCCGGGTAATGCTGAAGCGCGCGATCTGGCCACGGAGCAATAGGCTTACGTCGGGTTGATGAATTTGCAGCGTCCTTGCGAGTTGGGATTGCTTGAGTTTCTGCGCCTCGATTTCGGCGCGAATTGGAACCCAGAGATTGTGCTTGATCTCCGTCTCACGGATTTCTTCTGGAGAGAATCCGAGATCCTCCAGCACATTGCCAGTGGTGATGTGTCCCGGTTTATTTACCATTTTTCCGCTTGGCATCTGTTCTCTCTTCCTGGAGACGCTGCTTGACCTGCACTAACCGAGCTCGCGCGCGATTCAGGTCGTTCTTTTCGGTTTTTCTGCTCTTCTTCCTGAAGGAATCGAGCACGTAGATCGTGCTCTCAATGCGTGAATAAATCACGCGATACCAGGCCGCTTCGTCCGCTGCCTTCAACTCAAAGACTCCCGGCCCGATGGATTGCATTGGACGGGCCGATAGACTCGGGCGTTCCCCTCGCTGAAGATTCAAGAGAGACATCCCGAAATCGCGTTGTATTTCGCTTGGCCATCCTTTCAGAACGTCGAGTGAGTCGCCTTCCCATGAGATGGCGGCTAATGCCGAAGGACTACTGTATTTGGACCCAGACATCCATTCCCCCCCCCGGGTCTACCCCCGGGCGGATATGGTGCTGCTCTCCATTGCGCCAAAGCTCCCGGTTTCTTTGGCGCGCCTTGATTGCGATTGCCTTCCGTCTCGCGAATTTGACTTTCAGTTCGCAGGCGCACGTTCTCCCAAGAACGCTGCCTGTTCCTTATTCTATAGCAAAAATGCTATGAGTCGTCGAAAATATTTCGCGATCCCCACAGCCAATCAATCCGTCGACTACACCTTTTCTTTCATGCTCGGCCAATCGGCGCGGCGTTTGTGCAGAAACGCCTGTACGCCTTCCTTGAAGTCCTCGGTCGAGCGCTGCTGCGCATTTGCGTCGATGGCGTCCGCGAGCTCTTCGTCGAGACGGCGGCTCGCGTGCTTGGCCAGCAGCTTCTTCACACTCTGCATCGCCTGCGGACTGTTCTGCAGCAGCGACTGCGCCAGCGCCTTCGCGGTGCACATCAACTGGTCCTCGGACACAATCTGCGTCACCAGTCCGAGGTCCAGCGCTTCCTGTGCCTTGATCAGTCGCCCGGTCAGCAGCAGGTCGCGCGTATGTTTCTCGCCCACCTGCCGCAGCAAAAACGACGCCACAATTGCCGGCACAAAACCTATCCGCACCTCGGTGTAGCCGAATTTTGCTTCGGGGACGGCCAGAGTGAAATCGGGAATCGTNNCCGCCCGCGATTGCCGGCCCATTTACCGCAGCAATCACAGGCTTGGGAAAGTCATAGAGCGTGCGCAGCACCCGCGCCACATTCTCTGAGTCGCGGCGGTTCTCTTCGGGCGTGCGCGCTGAAATGGTCGCCAGGTGATCGAGATCGAGCCCGGAACAGAAAGCAGCTCCGGCACCGGTCAGGATCACCACCCCGCAGCTGCACTCCGCCGCGTCGTGCAGGGCGCCGGTCAGCTCTTCAATCAACTCCGGGCTCAGGGCGTTGCGCTTCTCCGGACGATNNATCAGCGTCCGCACGCCGTTCGAGGTTTCAGCAAGAATGTATTGAAAGCGGGACATAGGCGCCTCTTTCCGCGATTCCACCGGCGCGCATTCAGGTCGGCGCACCCTATCCTAGCGCAAAACGAAGAACACAAGTAGGTGACAGCGAGCACTGCGTTGCTGACGATTGAAACGAACAGCTCTCTGTCACAGCCCGATCTCCCCAGCCCGCTTCTTCATCGCCTCTAAACAAAACCCAATGTGCGCATCCAGATCCACGCCCAATTCAGCTGCCCCCTGAATCACGTCCTCCCGATTTACGCCGCGCGCGAACGCTTTGTCCTTCATCTTTTTGCGCACGCCGGCTACCTCGACTTCCGCGATCGCCTTGGTCGGCTTCACTAGCGCGCACGCCGTCAAAAATCCCGCCAGCTCGTCGCACGCAAACAGCGCCTTGTCCACATGTGTCACCCGGGGCACGCCGGAGTATTGCGCATGCCCCAGGATCGCCGTGCGCAGCTCCGTAGGCCAGCCCAGACGCTCCAGTTCGCGGACTCCGACAAACGGATGCTCGTCGAGCGTCGGGTGCCTCTCGTAGTCGAAGTCGTGCAGCAACGCCGTCGTTGCGTAGAGCTCCAAAAGCTTCTCCCGCTCCTCGCTGTCAAGCCGCAGCCGGTCCGCCTCTGCCACGCCACAGGCTGAGACGCATATCTCCACGGCCCGCGCGTGCTTGCGCAGGCTTTCGCTCTCGGTCCACTCCGCCAACAGTTGCCACGCCTGCTCTCGGCCATACTTTGCTGCGCTTGCGGTGCCCGATTCCATAAATTTTTTGCCTACAAGTTTATTCATTTGGTTCGTGCTTCTTCGGGTTTTTCAGGGTATGATCGGGAAATCTTAGGGTTGACCCTAAGTTTGTACTTGACAATTATGGTTCATTCCCCCGAAAGTAACACCTATCACGGTGCAAAAAAGCACCGCGGAGACCAAGCTCTGGCACTCCGCAACCAAACGATGGCCACCACTCTTGTGAGCGTGGAAACGAGAGAAGTGCTGCGCTGCGAAAGTTGCAAGCTCGTGCAGTTTCGCCCCAGCAACTCTCTCTGCAGAAAATGCCGACGGCCCCTCGATATCGAGGAGCCAGCTCCCCTAACCCCTCAGTTGGTGACCAGCCAGCCTATCCCGGCTTCAGCCGAGGCGGGTCTGCAGGTGGCCGGACAGGTGCGCGAGATTCGCCGCGCGCGCCACCTGAGCCAGCGCCAGTTGGCGGGCCGGATGCAGGTGCCTCGCACGTACATTTCCAAAATCGAGAACGGCAAGGCCATCCCCACTCTGGGATCGCTCGAACGTCTTGCCAACGCGCTCGAGGTGGAAATGAGCCAGCTCGTTCGCGACTCGCGCAGCCGCCGTGAGGAAGAAGTGGTTGCGATTCTTTCGGATCCGTTCCTGGCCGAGATCGCGACGCTGCTTCCGCATCTCGACTCGCTGCATCGCACCCTGGTCTACGGTTCCTTACGCGACATGGCCACGGGCCGGCGGCGCACGGCCTAGGCACAGTCGCCCAGCCCGCGCCGCCGTGTCGGCGGTTGCATCCGTTGTGCCCTCGAGCACTTCGGTTTAGCGACCGTGCGCGGCTGCGTTTGCGGCACGTCCGCGCATGTGCTAGGTTCGATGGTGCGGACGTTTTTTTCCGGCAATCGGAGTCCATCGTGTCTCCGAGCTGTTAAATTAACTGGCCCTCCGCCCGGACTGGGCGCCAAACGCCGGTCTTTTATTGTCGATGCTCCTGAGCGCCGGCCCGGAAGCCAAAAGTGCGGTAAAGAGGCAATTCCGTTGCAACTGACTGGCACGCTGCGTATCGACGAGCTCACCTCGGATGAGCGCGCGATCTATGCTTCTCTCAAGCCCGAACGGCTCCCAGACCACGTCGCCATCATCATGGATGGAAATGGCCGCTGGGCCGGTCGCCGCTCGCTGAAGCGCTTCCTCGGGCATCAGCAGGGCGCGAAAAGCGTTCAGCTGGTCACCGAAACCGCCTCGCGCATCGGCCTTCCCTGGCTCACCCTCTACGCCTTCTCGCTCGAAAACAGCCTGAGGCGGCCGAAGGCTGAGGTCAACTTTCTCATGCGCCTGCTCAAGAGCTATCTCGAGTCGAACGTGCAGCGCATGATGGACAACAACGTCCGCATCCGCTATATCGGGCGCACCCACGATTTGCCGTCAGAAGTGCAGGACAAGATGCGCTGGGCCGAGGAAACCACCGCACACAATACCGGTACGACTCTCACCCTCGCGCTCAACTACGGCGCCCGCTCCGAGATGGTCGACGCCTTCCGTGGACTGGCTGCCGAGATGCGGCTGAAACACATCGCGCCCGAGCGCATCACCGAAGAAGACATCCATCGCCATCTCTACACGGCGCACATGCCCGATCCGGACTTGCTTATCCGCACCTCGGGCGAGATGCGCGTGTCGAACTATCTTTTGTGGCAGATCGCTTACGCCGAGATCTACGTCACCGATAGGTTGTGGCCTGACTTCCGCGGCATTCATCTCCTCGAAGCCATCGCCGCCTTCCAGCAACGCGAACGGCGCTTCGGTGGCATCGGCGAAAGCTGCGGTGAAGTGGAAGAAGATCCCGAGCGCATCAAGCTCGCCGCCGGTTGAGCTTCGGCTCCCCAATCCCTGCGGCTGTTCTACCCACGCTAGAACGCGTTTCGGTTTATTGTCCTGTCCCAAGACTGACTACTAGTTTTCCTCGGGCATGGCCTTCATCGAGATCTCGCATCGCTTGAGCGGTCTCACTGAGCCGGTAGGATTTTTCGATCACTGGCATCACTTTGCCGCTCGCCACGAGATCGGCCAGGGTGCCCAGGTCTTCATGATTCACTTTGGCGATGAACATGACCAGCTTCCGGCTCGCGAACCGCGATACCACGACCGAGAGGAAAACCATCGTGAGTATTCGAACGATTGCGCCGGCCAAGTGACCGGTCGGACCTCCGACGGCGACATAGATTCCGTTGGAATTGAGGACGCGTCTGCATGCCAGCGGCGAATGGCTCGGATGACAGTCGAAGATGATGTCGTAATTTAGCCCGCTCCTGGTGAAATCCTCGCGCGTGTAATCGAGGACGTGATCGGCGCCGATCGAACGCATGAGTTCGAGATTCCTCGAATTGGATACGGCGGTCACTTCTCCTCCGAGCGCTTTGGCAATCTGCACCGCGAAAGTCCCGACGCCTCCTCCCGCGCCGTTGATCAGGACTTTTTGTCCCGGCTGAAGCTTTCCTTTGTCGCGGAGGCCCTGCAGTGCGGTCAATCCTGCTACCGGTAGAGAAGCGGCTTGTTCGAAAGTGATATTTGCGGGTTTCGCGGCTAATGCCGTTTCGACCGTACACGCATATTCCGCGAAGGCCCCGTCGGCTTTGTCCATCCAGCTTTTTCCGCTACATGCTCCAAATACTTCGTCGCCCGGCTTGAACCGCGTCGCACTCGTGCCGACCGCTTCCACTTCGCCAGCAACATCGCGTCCGGGCCGTGTGATCTTTGGATTGGGAAAACCGAAGAAGAAGCGAGCGAAGTAGGGGCGGCCTTTCATCAATCCGACGTCTAGCGCATTGAGGGCCGCAGCGCGGACCCGGATCAGAACTTGATTGTCGCTTGGGACCGGCTTTGCGACTTCCTCGCAATGGAGAACATCGGGGGAGCCGTAGGTGTGGTAAACCATGGCTTTCATCGCGCGCTCCTGTTCTGCAGGACAAGCGAAGTATAGTTCCCCCGTACTGCATTGCCGCATTCGTCACTGTCGAAGGCGACTCGGTGTTCGCGCCGGATGGTCTGGTCTGCAGGTTATCCTTCGTCCATGATCGAAACGCTGGCGATCTCCGGCTATCGTTCGCTGCGCAACATCGTCCTTCCGCTGGGACGGCTGAACCTGGTCACGGGCGCCAACGGCACCGGGAAATCGAGCCTCTATCGCGCCCTGCGCCTGCTGGCGGATGCGGCGCTGAACACTGTGGTCGGATCACTGGCCCGCGAAGGTGGATTGGCTTCCACCCTCTGGGCCGGGCCGGAAACCATCGCGCGCAGCGTCCGCCTCGGCGAGCATCCCGTGCAAGGAACGCCGCGACAGAAAGCCGTCAGCCTGAAGTTGGGATTCGCGGGCCAGCCCTTCAGTTATTGCATCGATCTTGGGTATCCGCCGCCTCCTCCACCTTCTACCCTTTTCTACCTTGATCCGGAGATTAAGCGCGAGTGCATCTGGCACGGCAGTGTCTATCGTCGCGCCGCGGTCCTCGTGGATCGCGCCCATCGCGTCGTGCAGCTGGCTCCAGCCAAAACCGCGAAACACGAAGAACCGGCGCTCCTCACCAAGGAACTGAGCTCCACCGACAGCATGCTGGCCAGCATCGCCGATCCGCAGCGCGCCCCGGAAATGCTGGCGGTGCGCGAGTCGATTCGCCGCTGGCGCTTCTACGAAGGCTTCCGCACCGACCAAGCCTCGCCTGCACGCATACCCCAGATCGGGACTCGCACGCCCGTGCTCGACGACGAGGGAACCGACTTGCCTGCTGCGCTCCAGACCATTCGCGAGATCGGTGACCCTGCGGCCCTCGATCGGACCATTGACGATGCCTTTCCCGGCAGCAGTGTCGGCGTGGAGGTGCAGAACGGGCGCTTCGAGGTGCAACTCCATCAGCATGGGCTGCTGCGTCCGCTCGGCGCGGCGGAACTCTCCGATGGGACTCTGCGGTTCCTTTTGTGGACCGCAGCGTTATTGACGCCCCGGCCGCCGGCACTGATGGTGCTGAATGAGCCTGAGACGAGCCTGCATCCTGACCTGCTGCCGGCGCTCGCACGCCTGATCGCGCTCGCAGCCGCGCGCACGCAGATCGTGGTGGTGTCGCACTCGTTATCGCTGATCGAGTCACTCGAAAAGAATGAAAGCTGCCGGCGGCTGCATCTGGAGAAATCGTTCGGGGAAACGACTGTCGCCGGCCAGACGAGGTTCAACACGCCCAAGTGGGAGTGGCCCGCGCGCTAGCGCATTTATGCGGGACAACGTCGTGTGTCATTCGTAACGTTGCTTGTCGAAGCTGGCGGTGTATTCTCATCCCTGAATGCGACGCATCCTGACCGCTCTGGTTCTGGCGCCCCTGGCCTTGGCCCTGGTCTTCCTTGGGCCCAAATGGCTTATTACTTTGGCCACGGCCGCGGTGGCGCTGCTGGCAGGGTGGGAGTTCCTCGGATTAGCCGAACGCTGCGGCGCCAAACCGCCGCGTCTGGCCGTGATGGCAGCGCTGGCTGCGCTGTTTGCTGGCAATTCTCAATGGCCCGATCAGACCTTGATCATCTTCGGCGGCCTCAGCCTCAGCCTCTTCGCTTGCTGCACGTTTCGCACCCCCGTTGAGCGCGTGCTGATCGACGCCACTTCTTCCGTTTTTGCGCTGTGCTACGTCGGGCTCACACTGATCGCCATTCCTACGCTGCGTGAGCAATCTAACGGGCCCACGCTGGTTGTCTTTCTGCTGCTGAATGTGTGGGCGGGCGATATTGTGGCGCTCTACGTGGGGCGCCTGTGGGGCAAGCGCAAATTCGCGCCTGCTATCAGTCCGAACAAAACCTGGGCGGGCGCGATTGGTTCAGTACTCGGCAGCTTGCTCGTTACAGGCGGTTTATATTGGCTTTCCCTCGAGCTGGCGCAGTGGAACTTTGTAAAGCTTTCCTTCGCGGACGAGCTCTGGTGGTACTGGCTTCTCATGGCTGTGCTTGTGAATGTGGCTGCGCAGGTGGGCGACCTTGCGGAGTCCGCGCTCAAGCGCTCGGCGGGCGTCAAGGATTCAGGAAGCCTGCTGCCGGGCCATGGCGGGGTGCTCGACCGCATTGACGCGCTGCTGCTCGCGGCGCCGGTGCTTTGGTACGCGCAGGTGATTCGGTAACGGCGCTGTACGCAAGCCCCGAACCGAATCGCAATGTCGGCGATAATACAAGGAAAGGCAGATTAGCAGCTTTGAAGCGACTCGCCATCCTCGGATCGACCGGCTCGATTGGGCAAAGCACTCTCTCCATCGTCGAGCAGTTTCCTGAGCGTTACAGTGTGGCTGCGTTGGCCGCCGGACGCAACGTGGACGGAGCCTTTGCGCAAGTCTCGCGTTGGCGGCCAAAGGTGGTCTCGCTGGTCACGGAAGAGTTGGCAGAGGTACTGTCGAAACGGCTGCGCCAGGCGGGCATCACCGGCGTCGAAGTCGTGCACGGCATCGAAGGCACCGTCGCCTGCTCGACGCTAAGCGAAGTGGACTTCGTTGTCTCCGCCATCGTCGGAGTCGCGGGCCTCGAAGCGACGCACGCCGCTATTCTTGCCGGAAAACCCGTAGGTCTTGCGAACAAGGAGTGCATGGTGGCCGCAGGCGAAATCCTCACCGCAGCCGCTCGCGAGCGCAAGGTGCCGATCCTGCCCATCGACAGCGAGCACAATGCCGTGCATCAGTGCTTGCGTGTTGGCGCGCACTCCGAAGTGAAGACAATCTGGCTCACAGCTTCCGGCGGCCCGTTCCGGCAACTCCCATTGGAGGAATTCGTAGCCATTACACCGGAACAAGCCCTCAAGCATCCCACGTGGGTTATGGGCCGCCGCATCACTATCGATTCTGCCACCATGCTGAACAAGGGCCTTGAGATCATCGAGGCCTGCCGTCTCTTCAATGTGGCTCCCGCGCAGGTGCGGGTTACCGTGCACCCACAGTCGACCGTTCACTCGCTGGTCGAATACGTGGACGGCTCGATCCTGGCGCAGATTTCGATCACCGACATGCGGCTGCCGATTCTTTATGCACTTGCGTACCCAGAGCGGCCGGCCTCCACGCTGACCTTCGATCTCGCCGCGCTGAGCCATCTTGACTTTGAGCCACCCGACTTTAAGCGCTTTCCTTGCTTGCGCCTAGCCTATGAAGCGGCGGAAAAGGGTGGGGCGCATTGCATTGCCCTCAACGCGGCAGATGAGGTCGCGGTTGAGGCATTTCTCGAGCGCCGCATCCCATTTAATGACATCGCGGGTACAATTGAGAAAGTGCTTGCATCCACGTCCGAGGCGCACCCAACAACAATTGCCGGGGTGCTCGCCGCGGATAAGGAAGCGCGTCAAAAGGCTCGTGAGCTTACTTCTGTCTCGGAAGCCGAACCGGCGTCGCAAGGGATGCAGCCTTAAGGATCGAACCCAAGATTTATGCATGAATTCTTAGTTTCTGCGCTGGCTTTTATCGTCTTAATCGGGATCATGGTTGTGGTCCACGAATTTGGCCATTTTGCGGTGGCCAAGCTGTGCGGCGTTCGCGTCGAGTCATTCTCCGTGGGCTTCGGGCCGCGCCTGTTCGGCATCAAGTACGGCGATACCGACTATAAAGTTTGCCTGTTGCCTCTCGGCGGCTACGTGAAGATGACCGGCGAAGGCGCAACTGACCTGCCGATTGGAACCGGGAGTGACTCCGGAGCGTCGGCGGATGATCCGGGGGCATTTTCATCCCATCCTCGCTGGCAACGCATGTTGATCGGCGTGGCTGGACCGGCTTCGAATTTCATCCTCGCCTTTGTAGCGATGATCTTCTATTTCGGCTGGATCAACGAGGTCCCCGACATCAAGAGTGCAACCCTGGAGTGGGTCACTCCAGGCTCGGCTGCGGATCAGGCCGGTTTGCAACCCGGCGACGTATTCCGCCAGTTCGGCAATGTGAAAAACCCGGACTTGGAGACCGTCGTCGATCTTGCCCGAAGCGATGCAAACCAGACTGTGCCGATTGCCGTCGATCGCAATGGAAAGATCGTGCAGACTTCGTTGCAAGTGCCGGATAAGGGCTCGAAAAGTGGATTTGAGATGAGCCAGACCGGAATGTTCCTGCAATTCGTGCATGGCCCCATCGGCGTGGATCAGACGGTGCCCAATTCGCCCGCGGATAAAGCGGGTCTCAAGGGCGGCGATTCGATTGTGGCCGTGGACGGACACGCGTTTCACACCGTCGATCCGCTACTCGATTATCTCCAACAGGGGCAGGGAAAGCCGGTCACGCTGACCGTCGAACGCAATGGCGCGACTCTTCCTCCAACCGTAGTCCATCCTTCCATGCAGGATTCGCAGTGGCGGCTTGGCTTCATGGCTGTTCTGCCAGCCGACCCGCCGATGCACCAACGGCCTTTGCCCTTTGCTGAAGCTGTGAACGAGTCGACCGATTTCTGTGCGGAAAACTCCTTGCTGATCGTCGATGTGCTGCGCAAGCTGATCACACGGCAGGCCTCGGTCAAGCAGCTTGCTGGCCCCGTAGGCATTGCGCACGCGGCAGGGCAGGCTGCGGAAACAAAGTATTGGGCGCCGAAATTCGGGCTGGCCGCGGGCATCAGCCTTAATCTGGGCATTCTCAATTTGCTGCCGTTCCCGATCCTCGATGGTGGCCTCATTCTGCTGCTGCTGATTGAGAGCGTGATGCGCCATGACATCAGCATCGTGATAAAAGAGCGCATCTACCAGGCTGCTTTCGTCGTGCTGGTGATGTTCTTCGTCTATGTCAGCTTCAACGACGTAGCTAAGCTGTCGGTATTCAGCCATCTGAAACCCTGAAAAAGAACAGGGATCAGGGAACAGTTCTTATGATCGCGGCGCACCTTCGCTTGATGACTGCAAATCACAGAGAGTTCATCGAATGCCAGTGACCACGCACCAGGTGCGCGTGCGCTATGCCGAGACCGACCAGATGGGCATTGTGTACTACGCCAATTACCTGGTCTGGTTTGAACTGGGCCGCGTCGAACTGCTGCGTTCCTTGGGACTCGCCTACAGCCAATTGGAAAAAGAGCATGAGTGCATTTTGCCCGTGGTCGAGGCGACGTGCCGGTACAAGGCCCCCGCGCGCTACGACGACGAGATTCTGATTGAGACGAGACCGGCGCTGCTGCGCGGCTCGGTGCTGAAATTTGCTTATCGGATTCTGCGCAAGGGCGCCGATGGTGCCGAGCCGATGCTGCTGGCCGAGGGCGAAACGGTGCACGTGGTCTGCGACGACCAGTTGAACAAGAAGCCTCTGCCGGAGCACTATGCCGCGGCGCTGCGCGAGCTGATGGCGGGATAGGCGCAGGGGGCCGCGGACTATCCACGGTCATCGAACAGGGACCTGTTCGTGCCCGATTTCAACTAAGCCAGGATAACTTCCGGATTGTCCACATAACC
>PLKY01000298.1 GCA_003140785.1 Acidobacteriaceae bacterium
AGGAATGTGACCGGTCCGTACCACGATGGGTACCCCCTCCCCCCCACTAATATTTGCTGTTTTGCACATCGATTTTGCTGAGAATTTCGCCAAACTGCGAGAGATAGCTGGAACCCCGCCGCCCACAGCGAACAACTTCCCCGCGGCTCAAGATTGTCGCAAACCTTTGCGAAATTCTTCGCAAATTCCGCGCAACACCTGTGACAGATGCCGCAATTGTTCCACGTGGAACAATTTGGAGCCGCGGAGCTACTTCTGGCCGCCCACCGCAGTCTTTTTTGCCACGCGCGTCGCGGGATAGTACCCGGTGCGCGTCCGCACTTCAAGCTTGCCCATGCCGGCCGCCTGCGCAGTCACCTGCACCCGCCGAAAGCCCGGCTCGGTCGTCGGCTTGGTCGAGTGGTAGCCAATCGTGTATTGGTTGCGCACGTCGCGCGCCACCTCGGCGGCAATCTCGTCCACCTGCTCCATCGACTTGGGGAAGAATGCCACGCCGCCCGTCTCGCCCGACAGCATCTCGAGCGCCCTCCGCGCGTGCCGAACCTCGGAGTGCGTCATCTCATCGCCAAACAGCAATCCAATCGAGTAGATCACAGGCCCCGAAAGCTGCTGCACCCGTCGAATGGTTTGCTCCAGCGACAGTGTCGATGCATTGTCCTCGCCATCCGTAATAATCACAAGCACCTGCTTCGGCCGCTTGCCATCCGCCACCAGCTTGTCCGCAGACGCGACAACCGCGTCGTAGAGCGCCGTGCCGCCGCGCGACTCAATGTGCGATAACCCTTCGCGCAGTTTGCTCACATCGCTTGTGAATTCCTGGTCGATGAAAGCCTCGTCGGAAAAATTCACCACAAATGCTTCGTCCTGCGGATTCGAGGCTTCAATCAGATCCAGCGCGCTCTTGTTCACCGCCGGCCGCTTGCGCGACATCGAACCGGAGTTGTCCACCACCAGCCCGATCGATACCGGCAGATCGGTGTGCTGAAAGCTGATGATGTTCTGTCTCACGCCATCCTCAGAAACCTGGAAGTTTTCGCGCTTCAGCGTCTGCACAATGTGCGAGCCCTCGAGCACGGTGGCATTCAGCACCACTTCTTCCACATTGGTGCGCAGGATGTAGCCTTCACTCTCCTTGCGAATGACTGGGCCCGTAGCTGCGGGCTGCTCCGCATCGGGCGAGCGCACCGGGTCGCGATCTTCGGTAAGCGAAGGCGCAGGGGCCTGCGGCTGCTTGGCGGGCGGTTGTTGCGCCCATAGCGGCAGCGTCGTCAGAGATAAAAGGATTGAGCAGGTAGCGTTATTGCAATGGCGCATAGTAGCCGGTACGAGCATGAACAGTGAGCTGAGGCAATCCCGGTGGAGGATTAAGCTTCACCTTCACTTTACGCCACTTGCCATCCCGGTTCATGTCCTTGGGCGTGTAGCCTATTACATATTGGTTCCGTAGTTCGGTTGAAATTTTTTCGGCGATGTCGCCCATCTCTGAGATATCGTCCACCCTATAGAGACGCCCACCCGTCTCCTCCGAGAGCTCGTTCAACAGTGCCGGGCCTGTCCGCTCTTCGGGAGTCGCCGCGTAGGGGTCGAAAATCCCAATCGAATAAATCTCCACATCCGACTCCCGCACCTGCGCGCGTACTTCACCCTCGGTATACCGCGAACGATTATCGCCGCCGTCCGAGACCACGAGCAGAGCCTTACGCTCGTGCTTTGCTTCCTTCATTTTTTGCACGCCATAATAGATTGCGTCCAGCAGAGCCGTTCGATGCCCGCTTTTTACCGTCGCGAGCCGCGCTTCGATGTCCTCCACCGAGCTGGTGAAGTCCTCAATCAGCTCCGGCCTATCGTTGAACCCGATGACAAAAAATTCGTCTTCGGGATTGGCCGTCTTGATGAACTGCAAAATCGAATCGCGTGCCCGAATCAACTTCGACGACATGGAACCCGAAAGGTCAAAGATGATCCCAATCGACACCGGCGCATCTTCGCTAACAAAAGTCGAGATCTTCTGCTCTCCATTGTTCTCGTAAAGCTGGAAATCCTCTTTTTCAAGGCCCGTCACAAGGCGATTCATGGGGTCGGTCACAGTGATGGGAACCAGGACCATGTCGACATTCATACGGATGAAAGCGCCCGGCCGGGCTCTCGCGGCGGCCGCGCCAGTCACGGCTGGTGCTTCGGCTCCCGCAGGCGCGCCTGTAGCTGGAGCGGACGCAGGCGGCGGCGTCACATGCACTTTATTCAGCGGATCGTCCTGGCTACTGGCTCGCGTCGCCAAAAGAAGGATGCCCAGCGCGAAGGGAACGAGAGCGCGCCAGGGCCTGCTCCAACGCGCGTCATGGAGCCGGCGCCTGCCTCCTGAATCATCGCGCCGATAGGGTTTCGCACTCATTCCGGGATACCAGAGATTGAAGGCGATATTAGCACGCTTGGCAAAGGGCTGGCGTCACCGCTGTGTCATCCATTTGTCAAAGCGGCCAACACCTGTTCAGACTCCTCAAAAGCCCGTATGGCCCTGGGATACAATCGAGCCTGTGCGGTCATCCACCCAGTGAATTATTGCGATGTGGAACGGGGCGCAAATTCAACCTTTTCAACGGGGAGCAAGACCTTCTTCATGGCCGGTATTTATCCATTTCGCGCCTGGCGCTACAATCCCTCCGCAGTAAAGCTGGAAGAAGTCGTCACCCAGCCATACGACAAAATTTCGCCGGCGATGCAGCAGGCCTATTACAAGCGGAGCCCCTTCAACCTTGTCCGCATTATCCTGGGTTTGCCCGAGCTGTTCGATGCGGAGCGCGGCGAAAGCGTATACACTCGCGCGGCCCGCGACTTTCGCGCCTGGCGCGAGCAAGGCGTGTTAGTCCAGGAGAAAGATCCCTGCATTCTGGCCTACTCCCAGCGCTTCACTGTGCCCGGCTCCAACGTGGTCAAGGAGCGTCGCGGCTTCATCGCTCTCGGCAAGCTGCACGACTACGCGGAGAAGGTCGTCTTCCGCCACGAATACACATTGTCGAAACCCAAGAGTGACCGGCTTAACCTGCTCAAGGCGACGCACGCGCATTTCGGTCAGATCTTCATGCTCTACTCCGATCCCGCCGGCAGCGTGGAGAAGATCCTCTATGACCGCGACAGTCCCGCTGAAGTTGAAGTCACCGATGAATACGGCGTTCTGCATCGCCTGTGGAGGGTCAGCGACCCGGCAACGATTCGCCTGCTGACAACCGCGATGGCCGACAAGAAGCTCATCATCGCCGACGGTCATCACCGTTACGAGACGGCGTTGAATTACTCGAAGGAACACGCGCCTGCATCGCCCGCAAGAAACGAGCACAGCACAAATCAGCTGCCGCAGCCCGCATTTCCTGAAGCGGCCGTCATGATGACATTCGTCAACATGGATGCGGATGGCCTCCTCATTTTGCCTACCCACCGCGTGATGCACGGCCTCGGAATCGAAGACACCACCACGTTTACTCAGGCCAAGGAATTCTTCACGGTGGACGTGCTCCCCGAGGGCGACGCAGAGAGTTACCTAGACACATTGAAGGCGCAAAAAGGCACCGCCTTTGTAGCCGTGACCCGCAATGCTGCATTCCTGATGTGCGCAAAGCCCGAAGCTGCCGCAGCGTTGGCCGATCTGCCCGAGCACCAGCGCCACCTCGACCTCAGTTATCTGCACACTATCGTTCTCGACCGGCTTCTCGGCCTCGACGCCGAAAAGGTGCGTGAGCAAACCAATATCCGCTATCTTCGCGACGCCGGTGAAGCTGTCGAACAGGTCCGCCGTGACGAGGCCGACGTCGCATTTCTCATTAACCCCGTCACCATGGAACAACTGCGGGAAGTGGCCTTTGCCGGTTCAGTCATGCCGCAAAAGTCCACTGATTTCTATCCAAAGCTCCTCAGCGGTTTGGCAATCTATGCGTTGGACTAGAGCCTTCATCGGGCTCAATTTTTTTTATTCGATCGCACTTCTCGCGGCACTCGCACCAGCCTCGATCGCCGTGGCACAAACGGCAAATTCTGCCGCCAGATTTGCCGTGGTTCTCGACGCAGCGCACGGAGGCGATGACACCGGCGGCCGGCTCGCGAGCGGCCAGATGGAAAAGGCCGCCACTCTTGCATTCAGCGTGCGCCTGCGTTCTCTGCTCGCCGCACGCGGCATGGCGGTAATCACAACTCGCGAATCCGATACAGCGGTTGATCCCGCAATCCGCGCGCAAATTGCCAATCGTTCCAAAGCCGAAGCCTGCCTGAGCCTGCATGCCACTGAGAGTGGATCGGGGATTCACCTTTTCACTTCGTCCCTTCAGCCCAGCCAGCCCGCACGCTTTCTTCCCTGGAAAACAGCGCAGTCCGCGTACGTCGAGCACAGTATCGCCCTTGCCGGTGCACTCAACTCCGCTCTCCTGCACGACGGCTTCAACGTCACCCTCAGCCGCACTGCGCTTATCGCCGTCGACAACATGACCTGCCCGGCCATGGCGATTGAAATTGCCCCCTTGCGCGGACCCGACGGCAAAGTCACCGCCGAGCCCGACGATTCCGACTATCAGGCACGCGTCGCAACTACACTCGCAGCGGCGCTCCTCGAATGGCGCTTGGAGCCCCGTCAACCATGATTCCCCGTCACCAGAAGATCCTTTTCTCGGTGCTGCTCGCCGCCGCCCTCATCATGACCGGCGTACTCTGGCACCTGCGCCAGCGCGCGCATCAGCGTCTTCTGGCCGGTGAAGATTCCGCTCCCACAAAGGCCCCCGAGGTCGCGCCCACCGAGCAGGCCACGCTACTGGTCGCGAATGATGCCGACGGTTCTCTGCTCGTGCAGGCGCGTTCCCTGCCCCTTCCCGGGGATCCAAACGCCCGCGCCCGCGTTTTGCTGGGCGAGTTGCTCGACCTCTATGCCGCCCCCGATGCGGCGCATCCCGTTACCGGCGGAGCTTCCGGCGTCGCACAGGTTTTCCTATTGCCAGTTCCCAGCTCGAAAGACAGTCAGAATTCCGGCGATGAGTTGGCCGTCGTCAATCTCACCGGCAACTTTGCTGCGAGCCACCCCTCCGGCCTTGAGACGGAAACACTCACGGTGCTTTCGATTTGCGGGACACTGCGCGCCAATCTTCCCCACGTCACGAAGGTGCGATTTCTGGTCGACGGCCAGCAGCGCCCCAATTTGGCCGGACACGCCGACCTTACGCGCACGTACCTTACTGCCGACGCGGTGCCAACCGGAGGTGCGAATCCTTGAGCAGCCGTCCAATCATCCCGCACTCGGCCGCGCCCACCATCGGTGTCTTCGACTCCGGCTTCGGCGGCCTGACCGTGTTACGCGCGCTTGTCGCCCGGCTGCCTCACGCACATTTCGCCTTCATCGGCGACACCGCGCGCCTGCCTTATGGATCGAAATCGCGCCGCACCATCGCCCGTTACGCCGTCGAAAGCGCGCAGTTCCTGGTACGCGAGCAGGGAGCCGAATTCCTCGTCATCGCGTGCAACACGGCCAGCGCTCTCGCGCTCGACGCCATCCAGGCCGCGGTGCCGGTTCCCGTTCTCGGCGTCATTGAACCCGGCGCGGCCAACGCCCGCGCCTCTTCGCGCACCGGCGATGTACTCGTCGTTGCCACCGACGCCACGGTGCACAGCCACGCGTATGCCGCCGCCTGCAGCGCTCTTGGCCTGCGCGCCCTGGAGAAGGCTTGCCCGTTGCTCGTGCCGCTCGTCGAAGAGGGCTGGACCAATCATCCAGTTACGGATCAGGTCATCCGCATCTATCTCGACGAGCTACTCGCCGAGGCCGCTTCACAGGACCTCAAGCCTGACACGCTTGTCCTCGGCTGCACGCACTATCCGCTTCTGCGGCCGCTCATCGAGCGCGCCGTGCCCGCGGGAATGAAGGTAATCGACTCCGCCGAATCCGCAGCAGACGCCGCGGTGCTTCTCATCAATGGCAAAAATGAAACCATATCGGACTCCACTGCTTTGTCAGGCGGCGCGAGCCGCGTTTCGCCGACCGCGAAGGTCCGATGCTTCGCCACTGATTCCGTCGAGAAATTCGAGCGCCTCGGCTCCCGCTTTCTCGGCCGGCCCGTCGGCAACGTCGAGCTCGTCGATCTCGGCGGCTAAGCGGTTCTCCAGTAGACGTGCTCTTTGGGCTGCAGTGCAAGGTGGCTTTTACTTCCACCCCAACGACGAAGACCTGTCGCCGGGGCCCCGGTTGGAAAAAGCCACTCGGAGATCAAGGCTTCGGCATACACCAATTGGAGAACCGCTGTAGCATCTCATAGCGACTGATATCCTAAGGATTGGTTGCGCCTCCAATAACTCCACTCTTCAAGCGGACCATCGAGGAACACTAAAAGCATGATCAATTTGGCAGGTAAGACAGCTGTGGTTTTTGGGCTGGCTAACAAGCGTTCCATCGCCTGGG
>PLKY01000044.1 GCA_003140785.1 Acidobacteriaceae bacterium
AGAGCCTGTTATTAACTTTCGCGCGGTCGGCGTTGCGAGCGAAAATCGCGCCAGACGAGGCGGAGTCCGAAGGCTGTGGCGGGCCCACCGTCGAGGATGACAACAAAGTATGGCGCGATTTGCGCCGCAACCCGAAGGGCTGGGGCCAATTTTCCCCATTTCTTCGTCGCTCGTCGCTAGCAGACACCCGGTATGCGTCACTCCTTGCTTCTCGAACTGAGAAAAATTGGCGCCCAGCGCCGACCGTGGGAAAGTTAATAACAGGCTCTAAGAAAACGAAAGCTGTACGTCGACACACGAAAGGACCATCGCCTGCACGCCGTCAGCGATGGTTTTCGCGCTTCTGCCGCTGGAAATTCTCTGATTCCGTGCCGATAGAGCATCAGCAGTTTAAATAGCAAGTCAACTCCCTCGCAGCACGCCGTCGAACCCTGGCAAGTGTGCGAACAACCGAAGGACAGGCCACATGTTTTCGATCATTGGGATTATTGTTGTTCTCGGAGCCGTGCTCGGTGGCTTTCTGATGGAAAAGGGGCCTATCCTTGTCCTCTTGCAGCCCTCGGAATTCCTGATCATCGGTGGCGCTGCCCTGGGCACCTTGCTGTCGGCGAATCCGGTACACGTATTGAAGAAGGTTGTAAACGGTCTGCTGGCGGTTCTGAAAGGATCGAAGTATTCAAAGCAGCGTTATATCGACTCGCTGAAGATGATGTTCATTCTCTTCAACAAGGCCCGCAAAGAAGGCCTCGCTGGGATCGAGTCGGACATCGAGGAGCCGGAGAAGAGCACCGTCTTCTCCAAATATCCCGACTTCCTGCACAACCACCACATGCGCGATTTTGTTTGCGACACCATGCGAATGGCAGTCACTGGCGGTGCCAGCGCTTTTGATCTGGACCAGATGATTGAGCTGGATATGGAAGTCCATCATGCGGGAGAAACGCAGTCGGTTTCGGCGTTGAGCACCATGGCGGATTCTTTGCCGGGCCTTGGAATCGTCGCCGCCGTCCTTGGTGTGGTGGTCACAATGGGCGCCCTCGGTGGGCCGCCTGAGGAAATGGGGCACAAGGTGGCGGCCGCACTCGTCGGAACTTTCCTGGGAATCCTGTTGTGTTACGGAGTCGTTGGACCATTAGGTTCCAACCTTTCCAAGCTGGTTGCCGATGAACATTCCTTCTATCACGTCTTGCGCGTTGTCATGATGGCCTTCATCAAAGGAATGTCTCCGTTGCTGGCGATCGAAATGGCCCGTCGGGCAATTCCCGAGCACGTTCGTCCGAGTTTCACTGAAGTTGAAAAAGCCTGCCGTCAGAAAGATGAGATGGCTGCGGCGCCGGCCGCAGCGGCATAACGGATTCGGGAAGGATTACAGTCGTGTCTGAAGCTGGCGAAATCATCATCATTAAAAAAAAGGCTGCGCACGGCGAGCATCACGGCGGCGCGTGGAAGGTCGCCTATGCCGATTTTGTCACGGCCATGATGGCGCTGTTCATCGTTCTGTGGCTGATGAATTCCAGTAAACAGATTCAAGAGGCCGTCGGCGGTTACTTCAAAGATCCAAGAGGTACTTCCAAAGTAGTCGGCACCAACAAGAATGGCGGCGGCGTCTTTGTAGCACTCAAAAAAGAAGACATGTCAAAGCTCAAACAGACGCTGCTGCAGTCGATCCATCACCTCGACCCAACCGACAAGCTTAAAAATCAAATCGAGATCACCATTACGCCAGAAGGCTTGCGCATCGAGTTGATGGAGTCGGCAAAAGGCACATTCTTTGAGTTGGGAAGCGCGAAGCCAACGCCCGCACTGGTAGATCTGCTTAAATTGCTGTCGCACGAACTTGGCAAACTGCCCAACAATCTCTCCATCGAGGGGCATACCGACTCAAAGCCCTACTCGGCAAGCCGCACCTACGACAACTGGGACCTGTCGTCGGACCGGGCGAACGAAGCCAGGCGCATGATGCAGAATGAAGGACTTCGTGCCGGCCAGGTCTCACAAGTGCGCGGCTTCGCCGATCAGCGCCTGCGCGTGCCGCAGAATCCTGAAGATCCATCGAATCGGAGAATCTCGTTGATTGTCCAATATCAGATTATGGACTCCTCGGAAGTTGCTCCCAAGATCGCGATGGCAAATACCCACGTGACCCGGGGCCAGAATTAAGGCCTCAACCCGCTGCTGCTGGATCTTCGAATAGCGCAAGTCACACGTCTTCTCAGAGCGTTTCAAAAATCGCGCTTCGTAACGGGGCACGACTTCACAGGCTGCGAAAAAACTCGATGCGGAGGGAGGCGGGGGTTTTCAACCCCCGCATAAGGCCAACAGAATGATCGCGGGCTTTAGCCCCGGAGGAAAGCTTCCCCGGTTTCACCCGAACTCCCGAGTTTTCCCGCAGCCTGCTCAGTCATGCCAAAAGGACCGAAAAACCTGGGGTTCTATCTCCTGAGCGATGCAAGTCCGACGCGTTGAACCATTTTTGAAACACGCTCTAAGGAAAATATCACTTAGCGGATGTTGCTGAGCGGCCCGACCCTGAATGGATTCACGGGAACGCGGGTCCAACCGGAGGCCAGAGTCGCGCAGCTTCGCAGACGGGGGCACGGAGAACCACAACAACATCGAGATGATTCTGGTTTAGCGGAGCAGAAGGGGGCCCGACTGTTGCTTGGGGCCGGCTAAGACTGCTACCAGCCGGTTCACGTCGTCCCGCTGTTCGTCAGACTCGTACACGAACTTGACTCCATCATAGGACGCTCCGGAATGCGCGACGCGCACCGGAAGCTCGAGCCTGAAGTTCAGATAGCTCAAGCGCACTCTGCCGCAGGAATTGGGAGAAAGCGGCTCGCGAAGCTCCAGCTTCATGCCTTCTGTGCTGATTTCCCTGCAGCGCCCATCCTGCATCGAGTCCTCGAACGTCAGCCGGATCGGAAGATCGACTGAAAAGCGTGGAGCGCGATAATCGAATTTCCGCATAATCATCCATTCCTTCCAGGATTGTGCTCGGCCGTTCGCCAGCTTCCGCTTTACTTCTATCGGCACATTCCCTGAAAAAGTCCGGTTCCCAGCGTCATAATTTACGAATATCTCTTGAAGCGACGCTCAAAACAAAGGATCGGCGGCCCCGCGGAACTGATCAGACGTTCCTACCGTGGGATACGAGGCTCGATGGGTGATTTGCTAGCACGCCGATTGCCATGTACCTCTAAGGTAACGCGAGGTGTGAAATTAATCACTCGGCTGATGTGACCACGGTCCTATACTAATTTTTCATCTTTAGTTGTGCAAAAAAGCTCAACCCCTGCGGCCTCATCGCGGGCAGGGCGTCTCTTGTGTAAAAGATTCAATAGTCATAACAGCAGGCAGCGAAATGAGTAACTCCATCGACTCAACAATATCGCTTGTCACCGAAGAGCAGGATAGTGCGCCGTCGGACCTGAGTCGCGCTCAGGTAGATCCAGGCGCCGGCGTGGCCGCACTCAACAGGGCAGCAGGCCGGCGCATCCTCCTGGTGGAGGATGACGTTTCGCTTTCCGGCTTCCTTTGCGGAGAATTGCAGGGCCAGGGCCTGATCGTGGAACAGGTTCACGACGGCGAAGAGGCTCTTCGTTTGTTGGAGGCGAAGCGCCGCTATGACCTGCTGATGCTCGATCTCAACCTGCCCAAGCTCGACGGTCTCACCCTCATTGAGCGCGTGCGGCCGGCCCAGCCTCGGTTGCCAATGCTCGTATTGACTGCCCGCAGCCGAGTCGAAGATAAGGTGAAGGCTCTCGAGAGCGGTGCGGATGACTGCATTACAAAGCCTTTTTCTCTCATAGAACTTCTTGCCCGAGTCCATGCGCTCTTGCGCAGGAATTCCGGCCTGGTTCCCAATTGCTCCACCGTTGGAGATCTCACGATGTATCGAGACCAGCGCCGCGTTGAGCGGAACGGTCGGCGCATCGAACTCACACCCAGGGAATTCGCCATTCTCGACGTCATGATGCGCAACGCAGGTCAACCCGTATCGCGAGCGACCTTACTCGAGGAAGTCTGGAACATGGCGCCGTCCGAGTCCGCCACCAATATTGTGGACGTATATATGAAGTATGTGCGCGACAAAATAGATCTTCCGGGGGAGCCGCGATTGACGCACACCGTCCGCGGTTTCGGCTATGAGCTGCGTTTTGCCTAAGGATCTGCGGGAAGCGAAAACCGCGGCGAGCGATCCGCAAGCCGCACTGTATTCCGAGTTGGCCGACGGCCTGCACGCGATGGCACAACCACTCACCATCGTACGTGGCGCGTTGTGCGCATTAACCCTCAATCAAGATGTGCCGCCCGCGAGTCAGCGATACCTCGATATGTCCTCGGCGCAACTGGATCGCCTCTGCGATCTGATGTCCAGCCTGCGGAGTCTGCTGGAAACGACCCAGTTCAATGCGAATTGCGTGACCGTGGAACTCTGGGAACTGATCAGTCCCATTCTCGAAGATCTGGATGCGGCGCTGCGAAAGTCTGGAGTGCAGATCGCGCCGGCAAATCCGGAACAGTCAGCGATCCACGCAATCGCCGACCCCGCAAGAACAGAGCAGGCACTTCGGGCCGCGCTTAACACAGCGATATCGGTAGCCTCGCGGGGCGACGTAATCCTGCTCGATGTTCTGCCCCGCGATGGCTTTGTCGACCTCACTATCCAGAACAGGAACCCGCACGGAAAAAGTCTAGGTTCCTCCGACCGCATTAGTCTGTCGCTAGTCAAGGCGAGCATCCAAAGCCAGCAAGGCATCTACGAGTGCGTCGAGGATCCATTGCGCATCTCGCTCAAGCTACCTTTGCACGACGCAGAAGAAATGAGTACCGGCGTCACGTCTCAATATTCTCCGGTTGAACAATTCAATTGATTTTTTTCTTACCGTGCTTGAGTCGAGGNNCTACTGGGGCAGGTGGCGCCGGGAGCCAATTTTTACGAGATCTAGGAGTGAGGAGTGACGCATACCGGGTGTCTGCTAGCGACGAGCGACAACGAGATCGGGAAAATTGGCCCCGGCCCGCAGGGTTGCGGCGAAAATCGGTCCGTACTTCATTCTCGCCCTAGGCAGTGGGCCTGCCACAGCCGTCGGACTCGGCTTCGTCTGGACCGATTTTCGACACGCAACGCCATCCGCCCTGATAGTGTTAACAGGCCCTAGTGATTCTTTCATTTCAGAGAGGCATTCGATAACGCAATGGCTGCTCCGGCAACTCAAATAGGGCGATTCGAAGACCGGATTCCTATTGACGTCTTCATCGTGAGCTCCAATCCCAGGCTCCGCGAGGAGCTTCAGGGAAAGTTGAGCCTTCCCCGCTGGAACGTCCTCCAGGCATCAGGCGGAGCCGAAGCGCTGAAGTTGCTCCACAAGCACGCATCCGACGATGGAGTGCTTCTTCTGGACCCGTCGTTGCCTGACCTGGAGCCAAGCGAATTCCATGGGATTGTCAGGGACCGCTTCCCCAATACCCAGGTCATGATGCTGAATTCTCATACGGGCCAGCTTCTGGTTGGGAGCGCATCGCCAACGCCCGTATCCAGAAAACTCGCCGATGTAGTGAATCAAACAGGGTCCCTTCGGACCAGCCCGCTGCCTCTGACCAGCATTGAACCGACCAGGGTTCACGCCGAAAACCGAGTCAAGTTACGCAGCATGATCGGCACTTCGGAGCCGATGTTGCGCACCTACGCATTAACGCGCATGGTGGCGGCGCGCGACACAACTGTTTTGGTGACCGGCGAAAGTGGAACGGGCAAGGACCTGATCGCTCAGGAAATCCATCTGATTAGCACGCGCAGAAACCAGCCGTTCGTGGTGGTCAACTGCTCCGCGATTCCGGAAACGCTGCTGGAAGCGGAACTCTTTGGCTTTACCAAGGGATCCTTTACGGGCGCGGTGCAGGCGCGCATAGGCCGCATCCACGCGGCACACGGCGGCACGCTCTTCCTCGANNTCGACGAAATCGGCGATATGCCCTTCTCGCTGCAGAGCAAGATTCTGCGATTCCTCGAACAGGGAGAGGTCCAGCGTCTGGGCGGTAACGAAAACCTCAAAGTCGACGTGCGCGTCATTGCGGCGACCAATGCCGACCTCAAGAAGCGCGTCGCGCAACAGCAGTTTCGCGAAGACCTCTACTACCG
>PLKY01000370.1 GCA_003140785.1 Acidobacteriaceae bacterium
ATCGGCAGAAATTAGAAGAAATTTAGCGATCTGAACTAATCGACAAAATCTACCTGCGGCTTGATCGGAATAATGCCGCGCTTGTGACCCACATCGAGCAGTTCGCGAATGGCCTCGCGGCCGTCGACACCGTAGTCCAGCGTGCGGTCGTTCACATACATGCNNGCGTGCTGGATGCTGTCGCGCAAGGCTTTCGAAATGATCTTGTGTTGCTCGGCACCCAACGAGCGCCGTATTGCGTTGCCGCCGAGTGGAAGCACAAGCCCCGTAGTTTCGCGCCACCAAGAGCCCAGATCGAGCACGCGATAGAGCCCGCTGGACGAGTAGGTCAACTGCCCCTCGTGAATAATGAGTCCCGCTTCATACTTGCCGGAGAGAATGCCGGGAATGATCTGGTCGAAAGCGACTGTCTCGGTCTCAATCGCGGGGTTGAAGATTTTAAGCGCAAGATAAGCAGTCGTCAGCTGGCCGGGAACTGCGATGCGAAAGCGATCCAGATCGGTCGCACCCAACGGGCGATTAGAAACGACCATCGGCCCGTAGCCTTCGCCGACGCTTCCGCCGCAACCCATCAGCGTGTAGTCCTTCTGCACGTAGGGATAGGCATGGAAACTGATCGCAGTGACGTCGAAGAAGGCCTCGTCCTGCGCGCGCCGATTCAAAGTCTCAATGTCGGAGAGCGTGTGCGAGAAGCGATAGCCGGGAACGCGAACCTTGTTTGTNNGCGAGGCCGTAAAACATAAAGGCGTCGTCGGAATCGGGACTGTGCGCGATGGAAATATCGGTCACGGCTTGCGCGCTGACTACTGCTGATTGCTCATTGCTCACGAAACACCAAGGTCCTTTCGGCGAAATACAGCAAAATCACGCGCAGCGGTTATTGGCGTTGCCGGCGGACTCGCTGCCAACCGGCCGCTATTCCTGCTGCGGCCACAACTTTCAGTGCATCCCCAGGCAAAAAAGCCAGCACGCCCACGAACCGCGCTGAACCCGAAACTGCGTGATTGATGGCAGCGAGCCACGTAGCGCCGGAGACCAGGATCAGCAAATCGCCCAAACCCGCGCTGAGCAGGGCCTTTGAAAATCCGCGTCCCGTGCGCCGCCAGAGAATTGAAGTGATGCCGGCAGCAGCGGGGTAGGCCATCAGATATCCGCCCGTCGGTCCAAGCAGGTGCGCCACGCCATTCAGCGGCGATGGAGCGAAGACGGGCAAACCAGCCGCGCCCTCGGCAAGATACGCTACGAGCGTTGCAACTGCCATCCGCGGCGAGAGCAACAGACCCAGCAGCAGCACGCCGAAGGGTTGAAGCGACAGAGGCACAGGCGTGAACCACAGCGGCACCGAAACACGAGCGCATGCTGCAAGCAGCAGGCTACCCGCAACAACCAACCCGGCGGAGCGCAGCCAAGGGGACGCGACCGTCCCGGTGGCCGATGGAACAATCGGCGAAGAAATTTCCCTCTGCATTTNNGGTTCTGATTCCACGTCTGCTTCTTCGCTGGCTCGGGCAGCATACGCCAGCCCCGCTTCGCGTAGTTTGGCGCGCTGAAGCCGGATGTGACGTGCCACTCCCCCTGCCGCAAGCAGAAGTGCACCAAGCGAAACAAGAAGGGCAATCACNNTCCGAAGTGCCGTTCGGTCGCCCGTAGGATATCGGCGCAAGGTCTATGGCTTGCTTAAACTTGCCATGAGCCAGTCGAGATATCCCGCACTGCCTGCGTCGACTCCGAGCACCAGGAACTCTGGCGTTTCGTAGCTGTGCAGCGCGTGGAGTCGTGCCTCAAGGGCGGCCAACTGTTCGACGCAGGTCTTGATCAGAAGCATGGTTTCGGTGGAATCCTCGACCTTGCCCTGCCAGCGGTAGATGGACCGGACGTTGGGGACCAGCGAGGCGCATGCGGCCAGACGCTCCTCCACGAGAGTGCGAGCGAGCCGCTCGGCTTCTTCCGGATTCGCGGCGGTGGATAGAACGATGCGGGCAGAGGAATTGTTCTCAAGCATAAGGGCGATCCAACGACAGTGTAAGGGCGCCAACTCCGATCGAGATCTCGCATTTCATCCTGAAACTTGCCGAGTCCGCTCCGGTGTTGCAGTATGTTCCTTGCGGCTGGCGAGCCCGGTGCGCGGAGAGAAACAATGAGCAAAGGCATTAAGTTCGGCACTTCCGGTTGGAGGGCCATCGTCGCCGACGACTTTACGGTGGCCAACATTCGCCTCGCGGTCTCAGGCATAGCCGCATACGTCAAGACGCAGCCCGAGCCGCATCGCGTGCTGGTGGGCCGCGACCCGCGCTTTCTGGGCGACAGCTTCGTCAACGAAGCAGCCAGTGTGCTCGCCGCTGCAGGCGTGACGCCGATCGTGATTCCAAAACCCGCGCCGACACCGGCGATTGCGTATGCTGTGCGCCAGATGAAGACTTCCGGTGCGATCAACTTCACCGCATCGCACAATCCACCGGAATACAACGGTATCAAGTTTTCCACGCATGATGGTGCGCCCGCGCTTCCCGAAGTGACAAAGCAGATCGAAGCGGCGATTGCCGCGGCGCCGGCCGACGCGGCGATTCCGAAATCTGATCCGCCCGCAGCGGGTTTTGAGACCACCGATGTGAAGCCGGAGTTTCTCAAGCGGCTGGCCGAGCTTGTGGATTTGAAGGCCATCGCCAAGTCCGGCATCAAGGTGGTCTACGATCCGTTCTGGGGCGCAGGTCGCGGTTACAGTTGCCACATTTTGCGCGAAGCGGGGGTGACGGTCGAAACGGTACACGATTATCGCGATGTGCTCTTCGGCGGTCATGCTCCCGAACCGGACGATCACTTGTTGGGCGATTGCAAGGCAAAGATGAAAGAGATCGGCGCGAAGATCGGCATCGCGACGGACGGCGATGCGGATCGTTTCGGCATTGTGGATGAAGACGGCACCTTCATCCAGCCCAACTACGTCATCGCGCTCCTCTTCGATTACCTTGTCAAAACCCGCGGCTGGAAAAACGGCGTGGCCAAGAGTGTAGCCACCACCAATCTGGTGAACGCACTCGCCGGGCATCACAAGGTGCCGCTTTATGAGACGCCGGTCGGTTTCAAATACATTGGCGAGTTGATTATTGAGGACAAAATCGCGATCGGCGGCGAAGAGTCGGCCGGGCTGACCATTCGCGGCCATGTTCCCGAGAAGGACGGCGTGATTGCCGGGCTTCTGGTGACGGAGATGGTAGCTGTGCGTGGCAAAAGTCTGGGAACGCAGTTACGAGAGTTATTTGCCGAGGTAGGTTCCTTCTATCCCGTTCGCGAGAACTTCCGCTTGACCCCGGACCGCATGGCCGCGTTCACTGAGAAATTGAAGACCGATCCAACCGAGCTGAGCGGACGCAAAGTGGCCGGCGTGGTGCGCACCGACGGACTGAAGCTGATTTTGGGCGACGGATCCTGGGTATGCTATCGGCTCTCTGGCACCGAGCCGGTGGTACGGGCTTATACAGAAGCACGCAGCGAACAGGACATGGAGTCGCTGAGCTCGGCGGCTAAAAATTTCGTATTAGCGTAGTCATATATCGAGGACAAATGCCGGACGGCAGAGCAGAATCCGCAGAGCACAGCGAAGAGATCAGGTTTGCCGAGCTGCAAGAGCGGGCGCTCGAAGCGGCACAATCTGTGTGGCGTCCCGCCGGCACTTGTGTCGCAGTCGCATTGATCCTGCTTTTCGGATGGGGCGTGGTCAATGGGAAGCACGGTCTTTCGGCCTGGCAGCAGCAGCGCGTCAAAGACCACGAACTTCGCCAGGGGATACAGGATCTTCAACAGGAAAATGCGCGGTTGCGCGACCACGTGGAACGGCTGAAGTCGGATACGAATGCCATCGAGCACGAGGCTCGCGAACAGCTGCACTACGCCAAGGCAGGTGAGATCATCTACACTCTTCCCGCGCAGCCGCAATCGCAGAACCAGCCGGCAGGCAACGGGAAATAGCGCGCACCGACTGAACTCCGCAAAAGAGACGCTGCGCCCTACGGGAAGTAATTTCGTTTTAGCTTGTCGCAGCGTCAGGAGCAAGCTGCTCCGGCAAGGTCGCCGTGCCAGCGAACCACGACACTCCAGCGCCCACCAGCGGTGCCCGGTCACCAAGAACGGAAATGCGCAATTGCAACGCAAGACCCTGTAGTTCGCAATGGGCCGCAGGCAGAAAAAGATCGGCTGCGTGCGAGATGCCTCCGCCAATCACGACGACCTCGGGAGCGAAGTCGTGCAGCAGGATTCGCAATACCCGCCCCAGATCGCGGCCAAACTCCTGAAAGACCTCGACCGCAGCAGGGTCCTGCGCTGCGCCGGCAGCGATCTCCGCCACTTCGCGCGCGTTCCCGGTGCATTCCTTGTATCCCTGTTGAATGGAGCGAGTCGAGATCAGATCCTCGACGATTCCGTCTTCGAACGGCAGATTCCAGATTTCCCCGCCGTGTGGAACGCCGAGCCCCTCCGTTACCAGATGTCCATCGACGGCAAATGCCGAGCCGATGCCTGTTCCCAGTGTGATACCCACAGTACGCGAAACTCCACGAGCTGCACCTGCGCCGATTTCGCCCGATAGAAATGCAGCAGCGTCGTTGAGGAATTGCACTTGCTCATCTTTCCAGCCCAGTCGTTTGGCGAGCGCGTGTCGTACATTCACGCCGTAGAGATAGGGCATCTTGTGCCTCATCCAGCTCACGCCTTCCAGATAGTCGAACGGGCCCGGCATCGCCAGCACTGTGCCCGCTATGCCGCACACGCCAGCAGTCGCCTGCGAAGCCAATTGGCTCAGCACATCGAAAAACGCGTCGATTGATTGGGGCTGAGCGGCTTTTGCAACTGGACCGAGAACAAGATCGGATTCAGCGCAAACTGCCGCGGAAATGTGGCTTCCCCCAATGTCGTAGACAAGGACACACCGATCGCCGAAAGTGGCCATGCCATCCTCCGCATTTGGGGAATCTACGTATTCTAGTCGCTGCGGGCCGCCTTCAGATCACACGCAGGTGGGATGAGGTCAGAAGTCTATGTGCGCGCGGGCATCGTTAACTTTGCGTTGAATCAGCGGCCGTTCAAGGCTGACGGTTGCCCGGAACTCGCTTACGTCGGCGAAGACAATCCGAGAATCGGCTCGTTACGCTCTTCCGGCAAACTCTCGTGTTTCTGTTGAAACCTTCACCTTTTCGCCTTCCTTAATGAAAAAAGGGACTTTGATTTCAAGGCCCGTTTCCAGCTTCGCGGGCTTGGTAGTGTCCCCTCTGACCGTGTCGCCGCGAACGCCAGGCTCGGTATAAGTGACAGCTAACTCGACCTGCGTGGGCAACTGCAAGCCGATCGGGTTGCCGTTGTATTTGTCGATGTGGATGATGGCGCCTTCGAGCAGAAAATCGAGCGCGTCACCCAGCTTATCGTTCGAAAGAGTGATGGTGTCGAAGCTGACTTGATCGAGGAAGTGCGAGCCTTCGCCATCCGAGTAGAGATACGATGCCTCGACGGTTTCGAGGTCCGGCTCCTTGAATTTGTCGCCAGCCTTGAAAGTCTTGTCGAAGACGGCGCGGGTGAGCAGGTTGCGCATCTTGAGGCGAACAAGGGTCTGGCCTCCGCGTGCGGTGGGAGTGGAAACATCCACGTCCATGCAGTAGTAGGGAGCACTCTCAAACTCGAAGTACATTTTGCGCTTGATGTCGATTGCGTCGATCAGGGCAGCCATGAATTGATTTTAGGACTTGCCGGCGAGACTGCCGTTTGGGCAATGGCTTCGCGTGGCTCTCCAAGCGCCGAAATTGTTCCACGTGGAACAATTTGGACTTGCCGTCGGGGCGATTGCTTCGCGGGAAATGTATCGGCCATCACCAATTGTTCCACGTGGAACAATTGTGAAGATTGGCACAGGTGTTGGCGGGGATTTGCGAAGAATTCCTGGAATGTGTGCGAGAATTCTGAGCCGCGCATGAGCCGTTCCCTCGCGCGTCGGCGATCCGGACCTCTTTCACAAGTCGGCGCAATCTTCTGCAAATTTGCTGTGGATAACGCAAATTTCGAGGGGGGGGTGGGGGGGGTGCCCTTCGGTACGGACGGGTCACATTCCTGACAGATTGA
>PLKY01000215.1 GCA_003140785.1 Acidobacteriaceae bacterium
AATGACGCGAAGGGCTTCGGCTTTATCTCGCGCCAGAACGGCGAAGACGTCTTCGTGCACTACTCTGCAATCAACTCGAGTGGTTTCAAGAGCCTGCAGGAAGGTCAAGCCGTGCAGTTCAACGTGGTGAAGGGGCCCAAGGGATGGCAGGCCGCGGACGTTCAGCCGCTCTAAGCCATCACGCCGCCCGATTCGGCAGAATCTAGCAAACACAAGCAGGGCTGGGAGCAATCCCAGCCCTCTTGTGTCTCCACCCATCCCCGCCAATCTCACCAAACTTAAAAGACTTGTTTTCCTGAGCGAAGTCGAAGGGGCCCGCGGTCGTCTTGCGGAGGGAGCAGGGGCCTTCACGCCCCTGAATACCGACGCGCAGCAGACATGGCTTTAGCCACGGGCCTTTCGCGCAGGCTGACAGGTATCAACCCGGATTCGACACCCCAACGCCCCCGACCCCCCCGGTTTACAGTTGACCTGCAATCATGAGCAACTTCAAGCTGAAGCCAACCCACGCGCCGGTCAAAGCGTACTACGAAACGCTGGAGAAGTTCGGGCGCGGCAAATTCGACTACGAAGGGAACATCCGCCGCGCCCTCGAATCACTCCTGGAAAAGTGCGCGCGCCCATTCGACTGGTTCGTCGTCGGCGAATATCAAATTACCCGCACCGGCAAGAGCCCCCTGCGCGTGGACGCGGCCATAGTGGACGCCTTCAACCTCCCACGCGGCTACTGGGAAGCAAAAGACGTGAAAGACGATCTCAAAGCGGAGATGAACAAAAAGTTCACCACCGGTTTGTTCGCTATCTAGGATCAGGCTGGAATTCGAGAGCTGAAAGATCGTCGATGCTAAGATTCTAGCCAGCGAGGCACATCTGCGATGGCAATCCATCCGTCGAACGCTCATCTTCTCGGTCCGGGGATTACACGGATAGCCGTAACTGGCTTTAAGTCTCTGGCGACAAAGACTGATGTGGAGATTCGCCCGCTAACCGTTTTGGCGGGTGCGAATAGCTCGGGTAAGTCGAGCCTAATGCAACCGTTGCTTCTTATGAAGCAGACGTTGGAGAGCAACTTCAACGCCGCAGGGCCGTTCTTGCTGTCTGGTCCATATGTTGAATACTCCAAGACAAGGCAATTTCTTTCGCATACCGGAAAACCCGATGGTTCTCAGCAGCCCCTAACTCTCGAGTTCGGCTTTAACGAGGGATTGACCGCTGGAATGGTCTACTCGGGGGGGCCCGGAACCGGCTTACGGGTCGTGGAAAGCTGGGGATCGAACACGGTTAAGAACTCGAAGTGGAAGATTTCAAAGAATTCAACCCCGGAAGAGTTGAAGCCTATGCTTCTCCAGCTTGGTTCGATTCCGCTTTTCCTGTTAATGGACCAAGCAGGTTTTACGCGGGCATCGGTTCAAGATTCGGGTTTTTACCAGAGTATCGTTTTTTCTGCGCCCGAACCTCCCGGAAGAATTCGCGGAGAATCGTACTTCATGCAAGAAAATCTCGAACTGAACTCGCTGATACGCACGCTAATTTATGTCCCAGGGGTTCGAGGAGGTCAGGGCCGGAAGAAGCTGCTCGCGGATGTCACCGAGCATGGGTTTTTCGCAGGGTCATTTGAGGAATATGTTCCGAGCTTAATCTTCTCTTGGGTGTTACCCAGCAATCACCCCAAGATACACGCGCTCGTTGACGCATTGCGAATGTTGGATCTGGCTTCAGGAATTAGCCCACTCATGCTGAACGAATCGGAGCTGGAAGTACGGATCCCAAGAACACGCGACTCTGCCGATGACGACTTTGTCAACATCGCTGACGTTGGGCTCGCGATCCCCACCATTCTTCCCGTATTGGTTGCATTGATTCAGGCTGCTCCCGGTCAACTCGTCTTTATTGAACAGCCGGAACTTCACTTACATCCTCGTGCCCAATTGAAACTCGCACAGTTGCTCGCGGAGGCTGCCAATCGCGGTGTGCGCCTTGTGATCGAGACGCACAGCTCTCTGTTGTTGCGGGGGATTCTGACCGAGATTGGCAAGGACAAGATATCGAACGAAAAAGTGATCCTTCACTGGTTCGAGCGCGACAAGGAGACAGGAGTTTCGACCGTTCACTCGAAGGAACCAGACCCGGCGGGTCGCGTGGGCGATTGGCCAGAGGACTTCGGCGATGTGGAGCTGGGCTCCGACAACGACTATTTGAACGCCGCTGAAGGTAAGCTGTTTGCGGCAAAGAAATGAGCTGGTGGAACAGCAAACAGATTGTCATCGACGCGAATGTCGCGGCCGGCAGCAGCAACGACAGGATGTTCAACCCGATATTGGGTGACGGCGGAGCTCAGAATCGCCAATGCTTGCAGGCCATCTGGGAAGAGAGACACATAGCCGTGTTCAGCCGGAATCTCCGAGATGAATGGGACAAACATGCCTCGTCCTATGCAAAACGCTGGTTGCGCAACATGGAGCAGAAAACTCGAACCATAGAGGAAGACGGAGAGCAGTTTGCAAAGATGGCTGGTCCTGTCTGCGCTTGCCTTTCAGATGCGGGAGAAAGGGCTGCGCTGGCGAAAGACTTCCATTTGATCCAGTCGGCGCTCACCACGGGGCAGCTGATTCTCTCAAACGAGGTGCGATTCCCCCGGTATGTGGCTCTTGCGTGCGCATCAGTCCCAGAACTCGCTTCTTTGCACTACGCCAATCCGGCAGTGGAAGGCGATCAGTGCAGGCTTTGGATTAAGGCTGGCGCGGAGAAGGATGCAGATCGACGCATTGATGTCTGGCTCGAAAATCATTTGAAAAGCCAAACCTGAAGCGGGAGTTGCCGCGAGTACCGCCTTGGCAATCGAAGCGCCATCGAGTGGGTTGCAGGCCAATACCGCGTCTCGACCGATTCGCGTTCTGGGATCGTAAACGACCCGAACCGTGAAGACGCTCCCGAATACATCGTCCGGTTGATTGGGCAGGTGGTGACCGTTTCAATCGAAACAGTTCAGTTGGTAAAGGAACTGTCGTCGTCGTCCATCGATCAGACTTAACCAGGCAGCCTCGAAAACGCCATCGTCTCCAGCGCTTCTAAAAGCTCCCCTCGTTTTGCAGAACAAATCCCACCATCGGCGCACAATCGAAGTGGACCAGATGCGGCGAGTCAGGCATGTGAACGGTCCGTACCCCAAAGGGGTACCCCCTCCCCCCTCCTAAATTTGCAATTATCCACAGCAAATTTGCAGAAGATTACGCAGTCTTGTGATGGAAGCACCCGAGCCATCGCGGCCCATCGGCCGCCTCTGCAGACATGGCCAGTCCATATACTTCGCAANNTTCCACGTGGAACAATTTCGCTGACTCGCTGACTCGCGAGCACGGACGCGCAGCGGACGGCTGACTTGCTAACCCGTGTTCCGCAACCCCGCCGAAATCCCGCTGATCGTCGCCGCAATCGCGCGGTTCACCTCGGGGGTGTCTTCACCGGCGCGCTTGCGTTGCAGCATGTCAATTTGGATTAAGTGCATCGGATCGACATAGGGATTGCGCAGCCGGATCGAGCGCGCGAGCACCTGATTCTTCTCAAGCAGATCCTTCTGACCCGTGATCGCCAGAACCGCATATACGCTGCGATGCAATTCAGCCTCGATCATGTCGAAGACGCGATCGCGCATCGCCGCGTCTCGCACCAGAAGCGAATACTGCCGCGCCGTTGCGGGATCGACCTTGCCCAGCGCCATCTCCACGTTGCGGATTAGATCGATAAAAAACGGAAATTCGCGCGCCATCGTCTGCAGCAATTCGAGCGCGCCGGGCTTCTCCATATACTTGCTGAATGCATAGCCAACACCGAACCACGCCGGCACCAGCAGCCGCGACTGCGTCCAGCCGAAGACCCACGGAATGGCGCGCAGATCGGCGAGGTTGGTTGAGGCTTTGCGCCGCGATGGCCGCGAACCGATCATCGCGTGTTCCAGTTCACTAACCGGGGTAGACTGCTCGAAATACGTGATGACATCGGGATTGTCGAGAATATTTTTGCGATAGAATCCGAACGATAAGTCGGAAAGCTCGTCAAGTGCAGCCTCCCATTCGGGCTTCAGGATGCCAGTGAAGTGGCCCTCGGGATCGCGTGCATTGGGCCGTGCTAACGCATCCAAAGACGCGGCAATCATCAACTCAAGATTGCGCTCGGCCAGCACCTCGTCAGCGTATTTGAAGTTGAGCACTTCGCCCTGCTCTGTAATCCTGAACTGGCCCTCGAACGAATCCATAGGCTGCGCGAAGATTGCGCGATGCGTCGGTCCGCCGCCGCGACCGACCGTGCCGCCGCGGCCGTGAAAGAGGCGCAGCTTTACTCCGGCTTCGCGAGCCACCGCGTGCAGCGCGCGATGCGCGCGGAAGATCTCCCACGTGCTAGTCAGCATGCCTCCATCTTTGTTCGAATCGGAGTAGCCCAGCATTACTTCCTGCCAGTTGTCCCAGCTCGCAATCAGCTTGCGATAATCGGGGCGCTGCCACAGTTCGCGGCACACCGCCGGCGCATTGCGCAGATCTTCAATAGACTCGAACAGCGGCACCGGCATCAGGCCCGGATCCCGCCCGTTTCCCTCGACGCGCACGCCGCCAAGTCGCGCGAGACGGACTACGGCCAGCACATCCTCTACCGTGGATGCCCCGCTTATGACGTACTGGCGAACCACCTCCGGTGAACAACTGTCCTTGGCTTCCGCTACTGCGCGAAACGTCTCCAACACGCTGGCGGATTCGTCGGAAAGGGCGCCCGGCAGCGACGCCGCAATGGAATCGGCGATTGCCTCTTTCAGCGCAGCAGCGTGCACGCGGGCGTGCTGGCGAATGTCGAGTGTATGCAGATGCAGGCCAAATGTGCGTACCTGCAGGATCAGCGGGTCGACCAGTGTGCGTGCGATGCGCAAGCCTTGATGCGCGGCCAGTGAAGAGCGCATCACCTCAAGGTCGTCGAGGAACTCCTCAACGGAGCAATACGCGGGCAGCACCTGCGCCAGCTTATCCTGGCCTTGGGCGAGAGTGAAAGGCATCACCGGCAACAGTCCGCCCGAGCGCGGCTCGCTGGCCTCTTCCAGTGTTCGCTGAATGCGCGCCTTGAGGCAGATGACGAAGCGTCGATAGTACTCGAATTCGTATTGCGCGCCGAAGACCTGCGCCTCGGGCGTGTGCACCTGCGCCACGTAAGCCTTCAAACGTTCGAGCATTGCATCGCTGACCGGACTCTGCTGCGCGCTGGTGGTCACAAGATCGATGAGGTTATCGAGTTGGCTCTGGTAATAGAGAAGTAGATGCCCGCGCGCCAGGCGAATCGCATCGCGAGTGACTTCGGGCGTAACAAAAGGATTGCCATCGCGATCACCACCGATCCAGGAGCCAAAATGCAACACAAGCGGCAACTCATGCGGCTCGATCTCAAGCCCGTAGGAGGCGCGCAGCGCTTCCGCAATTTCGCGATAAAGGCTCGGCAGCGTGGCGAAGATCGAAACATCGTAGTAGTCGAGTCCCATCTTCACTTCGTCGTAGACGGAGGGTCGCCGCGAGCGGACTTCGTCGGTCTGCCACAAGCTGGTGATCTCGGCGCGGAGCAGTTCCTGCAGGCGCTCCAGCTCCTGCTCCGGTTGAGGAATGCGGTCGAGAGTGGTGAGAAATTCGCCGATGCGCCGCCGCTTCACCATCACCGAACGCCGCGCGGCCTCGGTCGGGTGTGCCGTGAAAACCGGCACAATCAGCACGCGTTTTAGCCAATCCATCGCTTCCTCGGCGCTGATGCCGACGCGTTTCATCTCGCACAGTGTACCGGCCAGCGAGCCCCGCTGACGGCCTGCTTCTCCGCTCAATTGCAGCGCGATGCGGCGACGCTTGCGGTGATTGGTCTCGGCGAGATTGATCAGTTCGAAATAGAAGGCAAACGCGCGCGTAAGAAGGATGGCGCGCTCGACAGGCAAAGAGTGCACCAGCTCAAGAGCCTTCGCCCCGTGCAGTGCAGCCTCCTCGTCTTTGCCATGCGCTTCCGCATCGCGGCGGCGAATGGTTCCCTGGCGCAACGCCTCGACGTGTGCGAAGAGATCTTCGCCCGCCTGCTCCCGAAGCACCTCGCCAAGGAGAGTCCCCAGCGAACGCACATCGCGGCGCAAGGGCGCCTCTTTCAGGTCGCCGGAGCGTGCCTCCAACTCGGCCAGCCGCTGCGACCAGCTCTCAGGGCTCCACAAAAGGGTCATCTTGTTTCGATTATGCACGACGAAAATGTGACGCAAGGCAGAACGGCGGTTCATGACGATGGCGCCTTGCCAGGCAGCAGACGAATTTCGGCCTGTTTTTCCACTGGATGGGAGACTTCCAAATTCCCATTGCGCGATAATGCTGCCATGGAATTGCTGGTTCAGCCTGCAAAAGCCGGTCGAAACGATCCCTGCCCCTGCGGCAGCGGNNGCGGGAGCGGGAAGAAGTATAAACGTTGCTGCCTCAACAGCCAACGAGTCGCAGAAGAGACTCCCTGGCAGAAGCAGCGGATTGCCTCCGACAGCCTCACGGACGACATGCTGAAATTCGCCCGGCGCCGCTTTGACGACTGCCTCGATGAAGCGTGGATGGACTTCAATCAGTGGCCGTTTCCCGACCCCATCGAGAAAGATGCGGACGAAGGTCAGATCTTTTTCCCTTATCTTCTGTTCGACTGGGATCCGGACCGGCCCACTCCGCGGCGCGGAAACCGCCCGAAACCGGGCATCGTTGCGCAGGAGTACGTGCTGGAGCGCGGCCATCGGCTCTCCGAGTTAGAACGGCTGATTCTTGAGCTCAGCATCGTACAACCCGTCAGCTTCTACGAGGTGCTCCGCTGCGATCCTGGGCACGGCATGTTGCTGCGCGACGTCTTGATCGGCGGCGAGGCTGAGGTTGAAGAGCATAAGGGATCGCAGTGCGTACGCATTGGAAACATCCTTTATGGTCAGCTCTGTCCGCTGCCTGGCGTGATTGCCCTTAGCCGAATGGCTCCGGTCGCGATTCCGCCCGGCAGAAAAGCGGAAGTCGTCGCATTGCGGGCGCAATTGCGTCGCAAGATTGCGAAACAGAACCGTGCGCTGGCGGCGGAGGACTTGGTCCGGTATCGGGAGACGATTCGAACCGTGTACCTGGAGATTCGCGACGGTCTTCGCACCCCAGTTAAATTGCAGAACACCGACGGAGATCCGATTCTCTTTCACACGCTCACGTTCAAAATCGGTTCGGCGCAGGTGGCCTTCGACGCACTTGCTTCTCTGGCTTGGGGTGAATCGAAAGAGGAACTCTTCGACGATGCCGAACTCGCCGCCGACGGCACGCTGCTCAGCGTGAACTTCGATTGGCGCAAGAAGGGAAACGCAATGCACAAGACCTGGGACAACACGATCCTGGGCAACTTAGAGATCGCAGACAGAACCCTGACCGTTGAGGTGAACTCCGCAAATCGCGCAAAGAAGATACGCGAAGAGATTGAGCGCCGGTTAGGTATCCTGGCCGCGCACCAGAGCACAAAAACGAAAACGCCTGACCAGTTGATGGGAGAGAAGAAACGAACCCCCAAAGCACTTCCCACGCTCAGAGAGACTGAAGCGTCCGAGCCGCAGATCGATCCGGAGATCCTCGATCAGCTTCGGGCACAAATGCGGGAGGAGATGGAGAGCTGGGTCCATCAGAAGCTTCCCGCTCTCGGCGGCCGCACTCCGAAAGAAGCCGTCAAGGACCCCGACGGACGAGAAGTAGTCGAAAGCCTGCTGCTGGAGTGGGAGCATTCTGCTCAAAAGCCGGAGATCGCAAAATTTCTCAGTCCCGATGTCGGCAAAATCCGCAGTCTGCTCCATCTTTAGATGGCAACGCCGCAGTTCCGCTCTGCAATCGGAATTGCACATTTTGCAGCCGAAACGATTTCTACCCGAGCGCAGTCTGCTCTTCGAGNNTGTACCGTCAGCTCTTCCCACTCGGCCGTGAGCGCAGCAAGCTGCGTGCGCAACTCCGCTGCCAAATCTGTAAGGCGCTGCGTTTCAGTAGCAGAGACAAAGACGCCCAGTTGTTGCTCCGTGTGCTCGATCGACGCTTCAATCCGCGGAATCTCTTCTTCCAGAAACGCGCAGCGCTCCTCCATTTGTTTCTGCTTGATCGGATTCAGGCGACGTGCCCTGCTGCCGGCCGCAGGCGCAGGTGTCGGATGCTCATCGATGTCATCGGGGCCACCTTCAATGACGATCGTCGTGCCGCTCTCTACTGGCCGCGCCTTCGCGACGGCCTGCGG
>PLKY01000026.1 GCA_003140785.1 Acidobacteriaceae bacterium
AGTGGTGCAGGAACGCATTCTCTTGAAGTGAACGTCGCAGTCGCGCTCCCGCAAGTGCGCTGCCAGACGCATTAAGGCGAGATTCGGGAGTGTGCCATCCAGTTGCAGCAGCAACGCGGTGCGAGGGGGCCGTTGAATATGAATTAGCATTGTCGGCATCCTTTCTCGATGCAAGTGCGAGTCGGGCTCGCGACAAAAGCGAANNTCTTTGAGACTGGTGACGGAAATGCGCTAGATGAGCTGAAGTTGGAAGGGCGACGCCGGGGCCCTCGATCGACCCCCTCGGTTGCTGGTAGTGCACATGGCGCCCATCCCGGTGACACTGCGATCTCGCGAAAGCCACCCTGGGCATCAGGTTCGGCCACCATCCACCTCAGCCTTCATCGGGAAGCTGCACGAATTCCTCAAGTGCACGAGAGAGGCGTCGAATCTGCGCGGCCAAGTCGCCGCCCTCCCAGTGCGCTAGCACGATGCGTCCCGCCAGGACCAGTTCCACCACTTTCGGCTCGGGGAGTTGTGGACGCCAGCTCGGCCCTGCGTTCGTGATGCTATCGTTCACCGACTCGACCCGATTGTCATCGACGTGGATGACGCCGGTATCTCCGGATTGGTCACCCTCCCAACTGACCTCGCCGGAGAGCGTGTACCCGTTCGGCTGAAAGAATCTCACGATCAGGAGCCGCAACCACTCATCCTGCTCGCCTCGGGACTCGCCTTCAACGNNTGCTTTTTGTGAGCGCTTCGTCCAAGAGCGTCGCATGCTCATCGCTCAGTTCGGGCGAGATGTCGATCTCGCCGTTGTAATAGACCGAGTACCCCATGAATCACTCCTGTTCTGGAGCCGCCGGCGCGCGCCACCGACTCGTTTACATCTCACGCCGCGAAGCATAAGGAGCTGCCTGAATCCGCACGGCACACGACTCCTGAATACGGGTTCTCACTCTTCCGGTCGAAACTTGCGACGCGGCATCGTGATCACCATGGCGTCCAGCTTGGTGCCGATTTCCGCCATACCTGTCTTGAGCCTTGAGCGAAGATCCGCCGTGGTCCGGATTTCCTCGGCGGTTACGCCAGCAAGTAGCACCCGAGCCTTGTCCACCTGCTCTTTCAGCTCGGTGTCATTGGCGATATTGCGGAAGTCAAACGTCGCCAGGAAATCGCCAAGGTTCGCCACCGTGGACTTCTTGAAGACCTTCGGTTTTCCATTCTCGGAGGCGTCCAGCCGCTCGACCATGTGATTGACGAGTTCCGACATCGACTCCCGTAGTAAACCTTGCGCCTCGGTCTGCGCTTCGGCGAAGCGTTGCGCGGCTTTTTCCCGCTCCTCCTGCCAGATTCGACCCGAGATTGTCTTGAGCTGTCCCGGCACNNCGCCAGGTGAAGTAGAATCGCGCCTTCACCATGTCGATCGGAGGATAGTCAGTGGGGTTGTGCAAGACGCGTAGCCGATCGCTCATGCTCTCGCATAGCGTCGGATAGGAGTCCAGGAATCGATCCACCAAATCGGCGCGTTCGCGTTCAAACTCGCGGAGCTTGCGGTCCACATCCTCGATCAGCGGGACTGCCAGGAAACGCGTACCGGTCTCGAAGGGGACACAGACGCTGTCGAGGTACTTCTTCACTTTCCGGTCCAACTGCCGGATGGCTTCGAACTCGACCGATACCAGAATCTTCTTNNACTTGCAGAATTACCGTACTTTGCGACAGGCTCTGCTCCTGTACTTCGATGGGAATTGCTAATGCAGCCATGACACACTACTCCTTTCGTTTTCAGATGAATTGTTGAATTTGCTATCCGCCGATCAACTCGACGTAACAGCTGAGACTATTTCGTCGAACCACCAGGCTTGGTGCGCCGTTGAAACAGGAAGGCCCAACATCTCCAGGGTGCGGCAGCGGTCGGCCAATTCTAAGGCAGCTTCGTGGGCATCCTCGTACTTGTCAAAACTGTAGTGGTCCACCTGGATGCCCTTCCAGTACACGTACCCGCAGTGGTCTTTCCGGAGATTCTCGATGTCGTGGTACCAAGGCTGCACATACGTGTTGCCGGCAATCTGGGTGTAAAGGTGCTCGAACGCGGCCTGCCCAACTTCCGTGACTATGTCGTTGACGGCCAGCTCGACAAGCCTCAGGTGTTGCGGGGCAAGGTCATCTCCGTCGTGAGTTCGTTGAAGAATTTCAATGGCTTTTTCGCAGTTCGTCATTCTACCCTTCCGGTTTCAATACCGCCATTCGCCGGCGCCGAGAACGCCAATGGTGAGCGTGGGCTCATTGGCTAAACGATTCTCAACGCCATACCAGTTCTGTTCTCGAAGAACGTCACGTGCAGCGCCGTCATGTGCTCCATGAGTTCGCTTCGCGCCGGCTCCATCTCGGGATGCTGGGCGATGAGCGTCACGAGTGACCGTTCCGTCAGGCCCGCGCAATCGCCCACTTCAATCAAACGGTGGCACTGCTCGCACGCTGCCCAATCGCCGACGCTTTCGCCGCCGATGTCGGCGACGACGTAGGCAACAAAGCTCCGCGCCGGATAGCACCACACCACGGACGGGTAGGAGCAAAAATCGCAGATCGCT
>PLKY01000204.1 GCA_003140785.1 Acidobacteriaceae bacterium
AGCTCCTTGACCGACGAGACGGTGAGCGAGACGTCAATCGCGTGCCCGTCCTTGTGCAGTCGCACTGTTTCGAAATGACTGACGTTCTCGCCGGCCTGTATGCGGCCGAGGATCTTCACCTCCTCATGCTTGCGATCGTGCGGAATCAGCCGCTCGATGGGCTGGCCGATCATCTCGTCGGCCGAGTAGCCGAAAATCCTCTCCGCGCTTGCGTTCCAACTTGTGACGATTCCGGACAAATCCTTGCCGATGATCGCGTCGTCTGACCACCTCACGATGGCGGCCAGGTGCGTAGCCGCCAACTCGAGCCGTTTTCGCTCGGTTATGTCGGCACGAATTGCGACATACTCCTTGGGTTTGCCGTCCTCGTCCAGGAACGGAACAATGGTCGTGTCCACCCAGTAGAAGCTTCCGTCCCTGGCCCGGTTCCTTATCTCGCCTTTCCAGACCTCGCCTCGGCCGATCGTCGCCCAAAGGTTACTGATGAATTCCTTTGGATGGTAGCCCGAATTTATGATCCTGTGGTCCTTGCCGAGCAGCTCCTCCCGAGAATACTTGGAGATCGCACAGAACTTGTCGTTCACATACGTGATCTTCCCCTTGGGGTCGGTGATGGCCACGATCGCATGCTCGTCCAATGCGGCCTTAAGCTGCGCCAACTGGGAGTAATCCCGCGGCAAACTTGCGGTCTTAGGGTTCATCTGACTCCGACACTGAGCGCCCGAATCGGCGCAATCTAATTGCATTTTTTGCCGCTGTCCATCTAAAGCGAGCGTGCGCCACCGAGATGTAAAGGAACATTAGCGCGATTCTTTACAATTGGCCCAGGCTAGACAACGGGGCAAACCGCCTAGATTNNATCTGGTTCCAGGCGCGATCGCCTGGCCGTATCCGGACGTCGCGTCTAAGGTGATTCTGGCACGGCTCGCGTCGGCGACGCGAAACGCGATCGGGTCTTCTGCGCCCGATCAATTCTCAACATACTGGAAGAGCCCGCTCGCTTGATTCCGACGCGTCCAGACTCACAAATTCCTCTTGAGATTGCTCCGTGGTCCTTGCGCCGCCCTATCGTCTCAATGCGTCAATCGAAGGCGCCTTTCGGTTACCTAGAAGATCGGCTCATTATTGTGCGGGTCATTGATCAGGGACTCAAAGCGTGGGTCCCTTCGCAACGGCTGGAAAGCCGGGTTATGCCTGATATCCGTGAGCGGGACAGGTGAGGGCAGGTGCATGAATTCGGCCAGGCCTGCTAGAGCCTCATCACTTCTGCCGGCCATTGCGCAGCCGGACAGATAGTCCAACCGGACGGATGGTCCCATGAGCGCATCCCGAGAGATGGGCATTAGGGCGACCGCTTTGGCGAGGTGCGATAGCCCGGCCTCAGTCTGGCCGCTCACCATCTCGATCTTACCGAGGTCGTCCCAGGCTAGGGAGTTTTCCGGGTTGGATACGGTCAGCAGACGGGCCTCCTCCAGGAAAGGGGCCACTCTCGCGCGGGCGAGCGCCAGATCACCCGCGCCCCAATAGGCGAGACTCGCGAAGATGGCGCCTGCCATGGGTGATCCGTCGGGCTCGTAGGGCTGGCGCTGGTCGAGGCGTTTGAACTCCGCCATATCCCCGGAGTCGGATGCCCAGAACTTTCGGCGGAAAAGCACGTCGGGATCCTCCCGCTGCTCGGGCGTAAGCCCCTCGATGAAGGCCTTGGCCGCCCGCATTGAATCAGTCGCATCGTAATTGAGATCAGCCAAGGCTTGGAGCTCGCCGAGATCGCCGGGCCGCAGCGCGACGAGGCGCTCCTGGATCTTGCGGGCTTCGTCCCATCGGCGCGCGACTCGAAGGCTGGCGAGGAGGTTTCGTTGGTAGCCGATGTTGCCGGAGTCGAGGTCCGCCGCCTTTCGCAGATTGGCGAGTGACTCGGCCCAGCGGCCCTGCCGGCGCTGGATCAGCCCCAGCGACGAAAAAACGGTTGGGTCGTTCGGCTGGATCGCGGCCAGCCTAAGGTATTGCTCGGTCGCCTTTTCGTAGTCCCGGTGCGCATAATAGGCGTAGGTGCCCACCAGCCGGATGACCTCGGGTGTGTCGGGCTCGAGGCTCTCGGCTTTGGCGATCGCTTCGCTCCCCTTGGCTTGGATTTCGGCCCTCGCGTCAATGTTCCAAAAGACCTTGAGAGCGTATACCACGGCGAGCTCGCCCCAGGCTGACGCGAACTTTGGGTCCAACTCGCACGCGCGCTCAAAGAAGTTGGCGGCCTCGGTCAGGGCCTTGGCATTCCCGGAGGGAGCGCTGTTGTTGATGGCCCGGCCCTGCAGGAAGAGGTCGTAGGCTGCGGTGTTCTCGGTCGGCCTTCGCTCGATGTGCTTTCGAGTCTCGGGCGAGATGGCTGCCGACAGGGAGTCGGCAATCTCCTGGGCGAGGGCCGACTGGATGCCAAAGATATCGGTGAGGTCCCGGTCGTAATACTTTGCCCAGACGTGCTCGTCCGTTTGTGCGTTGATGAGTTGCCCCGTGACGCGGACCTTGTTGCCCGCGCGGCGCACACTGCCCTCGAGCACATATGAAACGCCCAATTCCTGTCCGATTTGCTTGATGGTTTTTGTTGTCGCACGGTACTGCATGACAGATGTGCGTGAGATAACTTTTAACTCAGGCACCAGCGCGAGGGTTGTGAGGAGGTCCTCGTGGACCCCGTCGGCAAAAAACCCCGCATCCCTATTCTCGCTCATGTCGGCAAAGGGTAGGACGGCGATGGATTTCTGCGGCTGCGCGGGAACGGGGGGCGAGGCTGCGAAATCTCTATTGGCGCGGCTGTGGATGAGGAATCCGGCGAGGAGGACGAGGCTGAGCGCGACGGCGACGGCTGCGGGGACGAAGGCTTTGCGGCGCGGGTGGAAAGCGGGCGGAGCCGATGCATTTGGAAGATCAGCCCGGACGGTAGATAGGGCTGTGGGTTGGGTTGGAACGGAACCGGATTGAGAATTGGGCGCGGAGTTCGCGGGATCGGGCAAGACGCTGACGGGGGCGACCATTTGATAACCGAGGCGCGGGACGGTAGCGATGTAGGTGGGCTGGCGCGGGTCGTCGCCGAGCTGACGGCGGAGCGATGCAATGGCCTGATAGACGGAGTCCGGCGAGACGCTGACGTCGGGCCAGACGCGGGTGAGGAGGTCGTCGATGGAGACGACCTGACCGGGGCGCTCGGCGAGCGAGAGGAGCAGGCGGAGGGTGCGGACCTCGAGACGGAGGGTTTCGCGATCGCGCACGATTTGGCCGGTGGAGGGATAGACGGCCCAGTCGCCGATGCGCAGGGCGCTGATGCTAGGCGGCGTGGTGGACGAGGGTTCCATGCGGCTCGATTTCAGAAGGATTTAGGAGGTTTCAGACGGCCTTCAGGACTCGAAGGGGTGCACGTGGGTATGGTAAGCCTTCGCGGGCAGCGACTGGAAGCAATATGGGACGAGCCGCGTGAAGGTGAGGAGCGTGCATGGCGGGAGATGCTGGAAATCTCGAGGCGGCCCGGTTGAAGAGAGGGAGCGCGTGGCTGGCGATTGGGGTTGGCGGTGGGATTGCCGGGGCACTGGACCTGACGCAGGCTTGCGTTTTGTTTGGGAGGGATATTCCGCTCGCGATCGCGGCGGGGTTACTGGGGCCGAGTGCGTTCCATGGTGGGGCGGGGACGTATGTGCTGGGTGTGGCGCTGCACTTTTTTATTGCGCTGTCGGCGGCGGGGATTTACTACGCGGCGAGTTTGAGGCTGGTGTATTTGCGCGAGAGCTGGGTGGTGTGCGGGCTGTTTTTTGGCGCCGCGGTGGACGAGACGATGCGGCTGGTGGTGCTGCCGCTTTCGGCGCTGCACGCGAAGGGGCCTTATGAGCTGAAGGATATTTTGCTTGGGCTGGGGGTGCATATGGTGGTGATTGGGCTGCCGGTGGCTTGGAGCGTGCGGCGGTTTGGGGGATTAGGACGAGGGACTAAGGGACTTAGGGACTAGCCGCTGGCGATGGCGATGAGGAGAGGCTCGTCTACCTGCGACCTCGCTTCCGGCAGCGGCGCATCCGGTGAATTATGCGACGAGTCCTCTGGGCAAGCGAAAGAACCGCAAAAACACACTTCGTTCCCTTGCAAGCTCGTCCCGAGCCTCCCTGGCGCATCTACGCCAGGGACCTCAGGTGGGCATCGGAGGCTATGAGTTACTTCTTGTCGTCGCCCGCGTGGCCTCGTCCATCGCGTGTTTCATTGCCCTTAAACTGCGCGGGGTCTTTGCGCTGTTCCGCAGCTTTTTCGCCGACCCTCGGCGAGTCGCCTTTATAGCCGTGTTGCGGATCGTACGTGTTGTCTACTTTGCCCTTGAAGTTGTCGGGGCCGTGGAACCATGGGCCAGCACCGACAAAGACGCCGCCCGCAAACCATTCCGGGCCGTAGTAGCCGTCGGGAGCACAGCCGTACGGAGCGGAGTCGTAGTACCCGTAGGGACAATCCGGGGCCGCGCCGACTGAGACGCTGATCTGAGCCATTGCTCTGGAGGGGGTTGCCGCAAACAAGAGTCCAGCAGCGCCAGCTAACACAAGGATTTTCAATCCAGTCATAAGTTTTCCTCACTTCGGTCGGGGTCGTCACTTACCTACCCCAACGTCACTCACATTAGCGAGTCGAAAACCTCGTCGTCTGAGCAATCGAACACATACCACGAAAGCGTCGCTGTCGAAATGTGCCGGCTAACTTTAGGCAATGCATTCTTAATCCAAGCAAGCTGACAGAACAGTTGTCCGGTCCCTCCCATTTGCCCCTCAGAGTGGAGAGAATTGTTTACCCACCGGCAATGGCGCCGACGATGAGGAGAGGCTCGGCTCCGTTGGCGACGGCGTCGGGCAGTGGCTTGTCGGGGGATTCGAGGGAGAGGTCTTCTTCGCAGGCGAAGAAGCGAAGGAACGGTCGGCGCTTGTGGGTGTCGTGTTCGCGGATGGTGCCGGCGAGCATGGGGTAGCGGGCTTCGAGGGCATCGAGGACGGCGCGGATTGTGATGGGTGGCGGGACAGTGAGGGTGAGTTCGCCGTCGACGCGCGCGAGGGTGCGAAGGTGGTAGGGGAGTTGGACGCGAATGGGTGCGGGATCGGGCATGAAGAGGGTCTTTGTGTCAGTTTGGAAACATTCGTGCTCTCCCAGGTCTGAGAATCCAGACCTGGGGCACCCATTTTCGAGCTGATTAAAGTCTCGCGCTAAGCGAGTGTTTGGACCTCGACGCTTAGGACGGCGGGGAGGTCGTGGACGATGGCGGACCAGGAGTCGCCGCCGTTGGTTGACGCGTAGACCTGGCCACCGGTGGTCCCGAAGTAAATGCCGCAGTCGTCGAGGGTATCGACGGACATGGCGTCACGTAAAACATTCACATAACAATTCTCCTGAGGGAGGCCGCGCGTCAGCGCCTCCCACTCGTTGCCGCCGGTGCGGCTGCGATAGACCTGGAGCTTGCCATCGATGGGAAAGTGCAGCGAGTCACTCTTGATGGGAACGACGTAGAGGGTCTCGGGCTCGTGGGCATGGACGTCGATGACGAAGCCGAAGTCGGTGGGCAGGTTGCCGGAGATTTCGTGCCAGTTGTCGCCGGCGTTGTCGGAACGCATGACGTCCCAGTGTTTCTGCATGAAGAGCACGTCGGGACGGGATGGATGCATGGCGATGTGGTGCACACAGTGACCAACTTCGGCGGTGGGATTGGGCGTCATGTTGGAGACGAGGCCCTTGTTGATGGGCTTCCACGATCTGCCGCCATCGTCGGTGCGGAAAGCGCCCGCAGCAGAGATGGCGATGTAGATGCGCTCGGGATTGGTGGGGTCGAGGATGATGGTGTGGAGGCACATGCCGCCCGCGCCGGGCTGCCAGTCAGGACCGGTGCCGTGGCCGCGCAGGCCGGGGAGTTCGTGCCAACTGACGCCGCCGTCGGTGGAGCGGAAGAGGGCTGCATCTTCGACGCCCGCGTAGACGGTGTCGGCGTCGGTGAGCGACGGCTCAAGATGCCAGACGCGTTTGAACTCCCATGGATGCTGCGTGCCGTCGTACCACTGATGCGTGGTGAGGGGCTTGCCTGTTTCGGCGGAGGCGTCGTAGGCGAAGCGATTGCTCTTGACCGGTGGCCACTGCGGCGTAGCGTCTTCAGGCTTGACGCCGGGCTGGAACCACGTTTTGCCGCCGTCGTTGGAGCCCTGCAGGATCTGGCCGAACCAGCCGCTGGTTTGCGATGCATAGATGCGGTCGGGATCCACAGGCGAACCTTTCATGTGGTAGATCTCCCAGCCCGCGAAGTGGGGACCGCTGACTTGCCAATTGTCGCGCTTGCCGTCTGATGTGAGAATGAACGCGCCTTTGCGCGTCCCGACCAAAACACGCACATTGCTCATGTGCTCGGATCTCCTCGAATGGATTCGTCCGCGTGGGATTCGGACGATGCAGCGTTGCGATTGTTCCGAATTCGGTTGCAGGATGCAAGCGATTTGTGGCGAGCAGGATGAGTCGGTCGATTCGATGTACGAGAGCCGCAGGAAGCCGCATTGAATCGCAGGAAACTTAGCGCGCTGCGAGGTTGGTGCCGTCGACGATTTTGTGCGCGTGTTCAACTTCGGGCAGCGCGGAATCAGCGGAAGACCAGGCTTTGAGAAATATTGCGTAGGCCTCACGGGCGCCGGCTGCATCGCCGGAGAGTTCGCGGACATGCGCAAGGCCGTAGAGCGCGAAGCCGGAGTTGGGACGCTCCTTGAGTGCGTCTTCGTAAGCGGCCTTGGCGCCGGCGTAGTCCTTGGCGCGGATGAGTGCGACGGCTTCGTTTTCACCGACGGGACGGATGTACATGGGCGGCTCGTGATAGCCGAGCTTCTTCTCTGCAGCAATGGCGTCGGCGTATGTTTTTTTGGCCTGGTCGAGATGGCCTTGTGCGGCGAGGACGCCTGCTCGGAGTTCGAGTGAGGCTACGCTGAGGGATTGGAGTAGCGGGCCAGCCATGGCGTCGGGCGAGACAGGCTGCGTGGACGTTTGGTTGTTTCCAGTCCCGAATTTCTTCATGAGCTCGTCGAGCTTTTTCTTTGCTTCGTCGCCGGATTCGGTCTCATGCTGGGTGCGCCAGAGGCCAGCATCCATGCGGTCGGAAGCGGCCTGCGCTTCGGCAATGTCGTCGTTGTCGAGGGCCTTCATTCCAGTGGCGAAGTCGGTGAGTTCCGCGGCTAGGAAGCGCAGGTTCGCGATTTTCTCGCCTTCGGGAAGGTTGGCCTGCGAAAGCAGCGCGAGCACGGTGTCCCAGTCGGCAATGCGAAGAGCCACAGGCAGGCGGCGGCTGATGCGCGCCATTTGATCGCGGGCCGACCAAATATAGAGCGTGGCGGAGAGCTGGCCGCGCGCGCCGGCGAGACGTTCGGAGAGCGCGTTGGCTTGGGCGAGCTTGCCCTGCTCCATGAGATTGGCGATGGCGTACATCATGTTGTGGACGTAGTTCCAGTCGTCGTCTACCGCGACGTGCTGGTCGCGCATGTAGGTTTCGTCAGCGGTCATGGAGGCTGCGAACCAGCGCTCGGCTTGCGCGTAATCGCCGACGCGATAGTAGATGTGGCCGGGCATGTGGACCATGTGGCCGGAGGTGGGCGCGAGGCTGGCGAGTAACGCGGCACTGGAGAATGCGCGCTCGGGGTGACTGCTCGGCTCCATGGCGTGGATCCAGTAATGATTCGCGGCAGAGTCGTTGGGCGCTTCGCGGAGGACGTCTTCGAGGATCGCGATGCGCTCTTTCTGGCCGGACTTGGGCTCGCCGTTTTCGTCGTAGCCGTCGCCGACGGCTTCGGCGAGAAAGATCCGGGCTTCGATATCATGCGGATATTTCTTGACGAGCTTGCGGAGGATGCCGATTTCGGCTGTTTTGCTGCCATCTTTGGCGTTGGGTTCGGCCTGTGCTGCATCGATGTAAAGCTTGTCGGAACCGCTGGAGTGCCGTTTAAGCCGCTCTGCCTCATCCAACGCGTGCTTCACGTAGACGGGTGTATCGTTGCCACGAAATTGCAGTGCCTGGGCAAGGCCCCACCAACACATGGCGCAGTTGGGGTCGACGCGGATGGATTGCTCGAAGGCTTTGGCGGATTCGTAGTCCCAAAAATCGTGAAGAAGGCTGAGGCCCTGATCGAACCAGGCCTGCGCCTCGGGCGTGGCCTTGATGGCGATGTGGCTGTTGCCGATGCCGGACATTCTGATGGGAGCAGGAAGCTGCTCCGGCGGAGGGATGGGCTGCATGTCGGCCATGGAGTGGTTGGGCCCGCCCATGGCATGGCACTGTGCGGACGCGTGGTCGGCGCTGAGAGGAAAAAGCGCAGCAAGAAAAAATGCAGACAAAATGTACGCGGCACGCTGGATGGACGCGGGGAAGCAGGAACATCGCATGAAGGAAATAGTAAGCGAAGTGCCGATTGGCGGGCATTCCAAAAAAAGTGGACTTGGACGGACGGAAGGCTGCGCAGAAATGGCGGGTCTGTCGCTGCTTTAGACTGAAGGCTACATATGCCCGAATTCATCACGTTATTTGGCAATCAGGACGATAAGCCCGAACAGTCGCTGGAGCCGGAAGAAAAGCGCGGCTTTTTTGGCCGCATGCGCGAGGCGGTAACGCGAACGCGGGAGTCGTTCTCGTCGCGGATCGGCGACCTTGTGGCGCTGACCAGGGTTGTTGATGAAGCGACGCTGGAAGATTTGGAGACGGCGCTGTTGACGAGTGATATTGGCGTGCAGACCACGACGGAGATTCTTGACGCGCTGCGCGACCGGGCGAAACATCAGGCGATTGAGGGTGGGGCTGAGCTGCGTTCGCTTTTGAAGGAACAATTGCGAACGATTCTCGAGGCACCGGCAAGAGCGGTGCTGGATCCGGCGACGCCGCCGAAGGTGACGTTTCTTGTGGGCGTGAATGGGACCGGAAAGACGACGACGAGCGGCAAGCTGGCGGCGTGGTATCGCGCGCATGGGAAGTCGGCCCTGCTGTGCGCGGCGGATACGTTTCGTGCGGCGGCGATTGAGCAGCTGGAGGTGTGGGCTTCGCGCTCCGGTGTGGAGATCGTCAAGACGCGGCAGGGCGGCGATCCGGCGGCGGTGTTATATGACGCGGTGACGGCGGCGAAGGCACGCAGCATCGGCGAGCTGATTGTCGACACCGCTGGAAGACTGCATACGAAAACGGGATTGATGGACGAGTTGGACAAGATGCGGCGCACGGCGGCGAAGCTGGTCCCGGGTGCTCCGCATGAAGTGCTGCTGGTGATGGACGCGACGACGGGGCAGAACGGGCTGCAGCAGGCGCGGCTGTTCACGCAGTCGGCCGGAGTGACGGGAATTGTGCTGACAAAGCTCGATGGGACCGCGAAGGGCGGGATTGCCGTGGCGATTGCGCGGGAATTGAATTTGCCGGTGCGGTTTGTGGGCGTGGGAGAGAAGATGGAAGACCTGCTCGAGTTTGATGCAGGGGCGTTTGTAGATGCGCTGGTGGGATGACCACCCCGGGTGAAGACAGGGACCAAGGGACTAGGGACTGAGGGAC
>PLKY01000160.1 GCA_003140785.1 Acidobacteriaceae bacterium
AATCGACATCGGAGATCCTTATGTGTTCGAGGGAGTTGATGGGAATCAAATGGCGTTCTGGACCTGTGCTGAAGATGCCCTCTCAGCGCAACATGTCCACGATTTCGACGAGTATATGGTCATTGTTCAGGGCTGCTACACGTTGCTTATCGATGACAAGCGAATTCCGCTTCGGACAGGAGACGAATACGTGATCGCGCGTGGAGTCGCGCACGGTGGTGAGGTTGCGGCTGGCACGAGAACCATCCACGCCTTTGGAGGGCATCGGGCCGACAGGGTCCAGGATGTTATGGGTTAAGGGCGGTTGCCGCCAACTCTGACAGAAGTCAGAAAATGTGCGCGAGATACCGGGTGCCGCAGCGACCGACTATGCCGCGGTGTTTCTCGCACTGTTCGATTCGATACGGACTGCACACCCAAGATGGCCGTTGGGCACAGCAAAGAAATGCGAGCCCATTTGAGTTCTCGATGTCGCCATTTACCAATCAGGACTCAGGCTGAATCGTCACCGTGCGCCGTTCCCACCCAATGCTCTTTGAGATGCCAGGCGCGTGACAGCATCGCTCTGTTTCACCATTTCATGAACTGCATAGCCCTTCTCCGCGAGCGCCCCGGTCGGGCAGGCCTGGACACATTTGCCGCAACCGGTGCAATTCTTTGCATGGCCCCAATCTTCCCTGAGGTCGCTGACAATGCGCGAGTAGATTCCGCGCGACGCGACCTCCCACACATTGGCTCCTTCGAGCTCCGCGCACACTCTCACACAGCGCGTGCACAGGATGCAGCGATTGTGATCGAGAACAAAGCGAGGATGCGTCATATCCACGGGAAGACGAGGGTTGTTATAGGAATAGCTCACATGTGTGATGCCGAGGGACTGCGCCAGCGACTGAAGTTCGCAATGACTGTTCGAGACGCACACCGAGCAAATGTGATTGCGTTCCACCAGCAGTAATTCGACTGCCATCTTCCGGTAGCGAGTGAGTTTTTCCGAGTTCGTCCTGATGGACATCCCCTCCTGTATCGGAGTTGTACATGCCGGCAGAAGGCGATCTGTTCCGGAAAGCTCCACAAGGCATACGCGGCATGCCCCGACCGTGCTTAGTCCCTTCAGATAGCAAAGCGTTGGAATTTGCTTCCCGTTTTCTCGTGCCGCTTCCAGAATTGTTTGCCCTTCGTGGGCAGCCACCAACTCGCCATCAATCCGGACGGAGATCGTTTTGGTGGGCAAAGCGGCGCTCCTTTCTCTTGTTCTTGTTAGTGGGAGTTGACCGGCATCTTCAAATCACAGCGAAGGCAGCGGCAGCACTCCTCGAGCACCTCCTGCGAATCGAGACCGGCGACCACTTCCTGCTGTGAGTGGATTCGAGAGGCTGCGGGCAGTGCGTGCGCCGTGTGACGGCGGCTGGGACTAGGCTCTCCCGGTGCCTGACGACTGTATTCAAACTGCGGGAGCAGCCGCTCCCAGCGCTGTTCTCCGATCAGATTCCCACCCATCAGGCGCTCATCGATCTTGCGCGCAGCCTGCTTGCCGCCGCCCATGGCATTGGATACGTTGGAGGCGCCTGTGATGACGTCTCCGCCCGCATAGAAGCCGGCGCGGCTGGTTTCGAGAGAAAGGCGATCGACCCTGATTGTTCCTTCCTCTTTGAGCTCCAGTCCTGAGGCGCGGCAGAAATCCTGATCGAATGTCTCGCCCACAGCAAGGATCACGTTGTCGCAATCGAAGCGCAACACTTCATCTGTAGGAATGGGCCGTCTGCGGCCCGATTTGTCGTATTCGCCGAGCCGCGTCTTGACCACCTCGATGGCTTTGACGTTCCCGCCGGATCCGCCAAGGATGCGATGCGGCGCAGCCAGGAAGACGAAGCGCACACCCTCCTCTTCCGCCGCCTGGATTTCCTCATCGATGGCAGGCATATCGTTGCGTTCGCGGCGATAGAGAATGGTGACGCGCGAACCCATGCGCAATGCGGTGCGCGCCGAATCGATAGCCGCATTGCCGCCGCCGATCACGGCGACCCGCGACCCGAGTGGCATCGTCTCTCCCTTGGCCACCGACTCAAGAAACGGCAGAGCGGGAAACACGCCTTTCAGCTCGGTTCCAGGAAGATAAAGCCAGGACTCCTTCCACGTTCCAATGGAGAGGAAAACGGCATCGAAACGGCTTGCAAGCTCGTTCAAAGGAAGGTCGAATCCAACCCTGGTGTTGAACACCAGGGTGACACCGATTCTCTCGATGAGATCGAGTTCGCTTCGCAGTACTGACTTGGGCAGCCGGTATTCGGGAATGGCGAAACGCAGCATTCCACCGGCTTCGCTGTGTTCCTCGAAGATGGTGACATCGTGGCCCAGCATGGCCAGATAGAAGGCGGCTGTGAGACCGGTGGGACCCGAGCCGGCCACTGCGACCTTGCGACCTGTAGGTTCAAGTTTGCGAGCCAGAATCCGTTGCACCATTGATTCGAATCGTTTCGACTGATAGATCGCGTCCGCGATGTAGCGGTGCACCTCGCGCATGTTCACGACTTCATCGAAGGACTGGCGCCGGCAGCGGTTGTCGCAGGGATGCTGGCATACCCTCCCCGTCGTCGCAGGCAAGGGGTTATCCATAATGACGGACTCGAACGCATCTTCGAGCCGCCCCTCCTGGTAAAGCTCGAGGAATTGGGGAATGTTCATCCGCAATGGGCAGCTGTTTTCGCAGGGAGACAGGGCCAGCTCCTGGCAGACTCCGGCGCGGCAACGCCTGGCCAGGATGTGATCCTCGTATTCCTCGCGAAAGTGACGGATGGTGGTAAGAACGGGATTTGGAGCCGACTGGCCCAACCCGCAGAGAGAACATTCGCGAACCATCCTCCCCAGTTCATCGAGGGCGAGCAGGTGCTCCATGCTACCGTTTCCGGTAGTGATAGCGTTCAGAATGCGGAGTGCCTTGTTCAGCCCTACTCTGCAAGGTACACACTTTCCGCAGGACTCAGAGTGCGTGAACTCGATGAAGTAGCGCGCCACATCCACCATGCAATTGTCTTCGTCGAGAACAACCATTCCTCCAGACCCCATGATTGAGCCAAGCTGCGCCAGGCTCTCGTAGTCCACGGGAGTATCGAGCATTTCCACCGGAATGCAACCGCCGGAAGGTCCACCGGTCTGAACCGCTTTCACGCGCCTGCCAGCCGGCGCACCTTCTCCGATGTCGTAGATATAGGTCCTGAGCGGAGTTCCAAGAGGCATCTCCACAAGGCCGGTGTTCTGGATCTTTCCCACCAGCGAGATGACTTTGGTCCCCGGACTCTTCACGCTGCCGGTCTCAGCAAACCACGCAGGGCCGCGCGCCACGATAGGCGCAATATTGCACCAGGTTTCAACGTTGTTGATGTTGGTCGGTTTTCCCCACAGGCCTCTCTGCGCGGGAAACGGAGGACGCGGCCGGGGACGACCGGCAAAGTCTTCAAGTGATGCGATCAGCGCGGTCTCTTCCCCGCAGACAAATGCCCCTGCGCCCTGCACCAATTGAATATTAAAGTTGAATCCGCGGCCCAGAATGTTATTGCCCAGCAGACCATATTCGCGAGCTTGATCGATAGCCACGCTTAGACGGCGAACCGCGAGTGGATACTCCGCTCTGATGTAGATAATGCCCTCGGCCGCACCCATCGTGTAGCCGCCGATGATCATTCCCTCCAGTAGAGAATGAGGATCGCCTTCGATTTCATTGCGATTCATATAGGCGCCGGGATCGCCTTCGTCCGCGTTGCAGATTAGATATTTTGTGTCCGCTTTCGCTTTAGCCAGGAACTCCCATTTATTGCCGGTGAGAAATCCAGCGCCGCCGCGTCCACGCAGCCGGGATGCTTTGATCTGCTCGATCACACTTTCAGGGCGTCCATCGATCAAGACCTTATAGAGGGCCTGATAACCACCGACCGCGACGTATTCCTCGATGTCTTCGGGATTGATCAGCCCGCAATCGCGCAGGACAATCTTCTTTTGTCCCTTGAAGAATGCGATTGTATTCCAGGGCAGAACATCGGGATAACCCTGGCCGTACTTCACATGCCCTGTAATGTGATCCCATTCCTCGATCTTGCAGTAAATCAGATCGGGCGGCATCGCTTTTGATGGCAGACTCTCGAGAATGCGCGCGGCATCGTTGGCATGGACGCGCCGCAGCAGAAGCAGCGGCATTCCCGGAATGCGGACGCTCACCAGGGGCTCCTGAAAGCAGGAGCCGAAGCAGCCCACGCCTGCCAGCAGCACTTCCTGCCCGCTGCGTTCGATGGCCTCCTTCAAGGCGTGGTAGACCTCTTCCGCGCCGTTGCCCCGGCCGCATGTTCCCATGCCCACAGTGATACGTGGAGCATTCGGCAGCAGCTTGGCGAGTCCGGATTCTCGTACCGTATTGAACCCGCCAAGATCCAGAATTCGCGGCATCATTTCCTCCCGTGGGCTAGAGCTTTCACTTCACGTTGAAGCGTGCGCTCATTCACGTGGCTCAGGATGTGGTGGTTCACTTCGACCACCGGCGCCAACGCGCACTGGCCAAAGCAAGCAACCGTGCGAATAGTGAATTTGCGGTCGGCAGTAGTGAGGGACACTTGATCCGCATCGCCGGTCTCGCTTAGATCACGGTCCCGGAGCCCTAGATCCAGACAGAGTTTCGCCAATAGATCGCGTGAGCCTCGTGTGTGGCATGCCGTTCCACGGCAGACGCAGATTACGTTGTCGCCTTGAGGAAGGAGATTGAACAATGCAAAGAACGTTGCAGCGCTATAGACCCTTGCGGGAGCGATGCCGGTCTCGGTTGCGATGTAACGCAACGATTCCATGGACAGGAATTTATGCGCATTGGCGGATTGAACCGCTTCTAGGATTCCCAACAGCGCGCCTGGGCGGCTCTCGTGCCTGGCGATTGCCTGATCGATCAGCACCCTTTCGTGGGCATCCAAAACCTCAGCGGCGGCACTCTGCATCCTTCCTCCTCTTGCCTCAGTACCGCGGGCGTCGATGCGGTATTTGGAAAGGGCTCTCGCGTTCACGCCGCCCGATGCAAATCGACGATGACTTTCAAATCTCGCCTGTTGCCGGCACAACCGGACACCTTCCCCGAATCTCCGTTGACCGAACCCCACAGGACCAACGCCACTGGCCGGTCCAGATCCGCGGGAACATGACCTGCGTAGGGACTCACGCGAACGTCAAGGTAGAGTTCCGGGCCGTCAGATGTATACGAACCAGTGTAGGTGTGAGCAGGATCGCCTCCAAGAATCTCTCCATCGCGCAGCACTGCCATCCCGTCACCCTGCACCTCACCTGCAGTAAAGTGCGTATACCAGAGGCCGTCCATCTTCATGTTTTTACCTCCTCGCCGAGAGAAAGTGATTCTGGCGAATCAGCCTACTCCATACCTTGGAAAGCCTGGCTGTGACTGCAATCACATCACCTTTTTGCGGCGAGGATTATATGAGCGCCATGAATGTCGTGGCCCTTATCGTGGCTGCGCCGTGCTCGCTCCTGCTGGGAGCGGCGCTGCAGATTCTTTTTTCGCGGCTCTGTTCCGCCAGAACGAAGGGGGTTCTGGCCCTGCTCACGTGTCTTCCTGCAGTGCTCTCCGTGATTGGCGCCATGCGCCTGGTTCGGGAAGGACAGGTAGTAGAATTCGATCTCCTAGAGTGGGACGGACCGTTGAGGCTGGCGTTTCATGTGGACGCGCTGAGTCTCCTGTTCGCTTTTATGGGAGCGCTTCTGGGCTCCCTGGTGCTCCTCTATTCCATCGCGTACATGGCGCAGGATCGCTCCGCGACGCGGTTCTACTCGACCATGCTGATCTTCATCGGCGGCTTTGTCGGCTTGGTCTACAGCGCCAATCTGTTTTTTCTTTACCTGTGCTGGGAAGTTATCGGTCTCTGCTCATTTAGCCTGGTTGGCTTCTGGTACACAAATCGCGAAGCTGTTGCGGGAGCCCGCAAAGTTCTGCTGATGACCCACATCGCCGGCTACGGATTGCTGGCGGCGATACTGATTCTCTATCATCGCACGGGCAGTGCGTTATGGACCGATCCTGCCGTGGCGCGCAATTTCACGGGCGGTGTTTTTCTGCTTATGCTTCTCGCGCTGATCGGTAAGTCAGTTCAGGTGCCCCTGCACACGTGGATTCCGGAAGCGATGGCAGCGCCCACGCCCGTCAGCTCTCTGCTGCATGCGGCGTGCTACGTAACCGCAGGCGTTTATCTGGCCGCACGCATGCACAGCTTCGCCGCGTGGCCGGCAAATTGGGGCGCATCCCTGGTGTGGGTGGGAACTATCACCATGGCCGTGGGCGTGATGTACGCCATGGTGCAAACCGATTTGAAGCGCATGCTGGCCTTCTCGACCGTGAGCCAGATCGGTTACATGATGACGGGCTTGGGCATCGGCACGCCGTTGGCCATCACGGCGGGATTGTTGCATTGTCTTAATCACGGCTTTTTTAAAGGCGGGCTGTTTCTGAACGCGGGCGCGGTGCAGCATGCTGCGGGAACGCGCGACATGAATGAACTGGGCGGGCTGGCGCAGCGTATGCCGCGCACCACGCTGTGGTGGCTGATTGGCGTGGGCAACATGGCAGGTATCCCGCTGATGAGTGGCTTCGTCAGCAAGTGGATGCTCTATGCGGCGGCATTGCAGGCAGGATGGGCCGTTCCCGCCATCGTCGCATGGACGGTAAGTCTGGGCACGGTGTTCCTGTGCGCAAAGGCTACGAGCGCTGTGTTTCTTGGAGACGTGACGGAGAAGACGGAACACGCCCATGAAGCTCCGCCGACCATGCAGTGGGCCATGGGCTTGATGGCCGCGGGAAGCATCCTGCTGGGCATTGCGCCGCAACTGGCGGTGAACTATCTGCTCAATCCGGTTCTGAGCGCGTTGGCATTGGGCGCGGGCGTGCAGATGACGTGGTTCGGATTGTTCGCGGGTGCAGGAAGCTTCTCGACGGTGGGCGGGCTGGTGTTGGCCGTTGTCTCGTTTGTGCTTGGCGGAGCAATCTACGCGCTCGCATACGTCGCGCGCGCAACTCCCGGTACGGCTGCGGTTGCCGGAGGTGCAGTGCTGGCCGGCGCGGGGGGTGGAGTCTTCACCGGCGGAGAGCCCTTGTCGGGCCAGGGACGCCTTACTGCCGGCGACTTCTCTGAGATATTTCAGCAGAATTGGCACTCCTTTTTCCGCTGGTCCAACGTCGACCGAATCTATCTGGCGGCGTGGACAGGACTGCACGGATTGTCGCGCGGGCTTGGTGTTGCAATCTCCTGGCTTGAGCGCCGGGCCTTGGTGTCCATCGTGTTGCTGTCAGTGGTTCTGCTCGTGGGCGCTCGCTGGTTTGTGCCGGCAGTTGCGAATGTTGAGACACTTGCCTCGCCGCGCATGTCGCCGCTGATCATCGCGGCATGCACAGGGGCCGCGGCGGCTTTGATTCTTGCCGCCGCGGCCCAGGGGGCCTGGCGCCGCCTGGTTCCGTTGATGATCCTGGCCAGCGCTGCTGCAATTGCGGGGTTGGCCGTCGAAGCTCCATGGCTTCGCCTCGGGCTGCTGGAGTTGGCGGCCTTGCTGACGATTCTGCCGGTTTGGCAAAGCGCACAAAAGCAGTCGACGAAGTGGGTTTATGTCACGATTGTCGCCCTCTCGGCTGTGTCGCTGGTTGCTGGGGATCTGATGGCTCAGCGCGGCGAGACAGGCTGGGAGCGCGCGCTGTTGCTGATGAGCGTTTGCGTCAAGCTGGCCGCATTCCCGCTCTTCTTCTGGTTGCTGCGCCTGGCCGATGAGATACCTGCATTAGTCCTCGGCCTTATCATCGCGGTCATCGATATCGCTGCATTCGGCGAACTGTGCGTTGCCGCGCAGGCTTCTCCCGGCTTAATCGCGCCGCAGGGACTGTGGCTTGGGATCGCCGCTTCAACATCGCTGCTTGCCGCGCTTCTCATGCTTTCGCAGCGCAATCTCAAGCGCCTGCTGGTTCTGTCTACTGTCGAGGATGTCGGCTTTCTGTTTCTTGGGCTGACCTCCGCAAGCGCTCTCGGAACATCCGGCATGATGGTCGCCGCAGCCACACACGCACTCGCCAAGGCTTTGCTGTTCATCTGCCTCAGCGGTCCCGAGGCGAACGGTGCGCTCGTGGCAGAGCGTACCGGTCTGGCCGGCCGCTATCCGGTCAGCGCATTCGGATTTCTGTTCGGAATGCTGGCCATGCTGGGTGTGCCGCCAACACTTGGATATGTCGGTCGCTGGAGACTCTATGAGTCGGCGCTGCGTATCGATCCACTGCTCCTGTCCTGCTTCCTAGTCTCTTCGGTCTTCGCGCTGATCGCGTATGTACTGGCTCTGACGCGCACGTGGTGGGGACCGGCGAACGATCCGGATTCGCAGTTCGAGAAACCACTTGCCCCGCATCAGTCCATCCAAATCTCTGCCGCCGAAGAGCCTTTCGTATTGCAGGCCGCGATTGTTGCTCTCGTGGCGCTGCTCTTGATCGGCGGGCTCTGGCCTGACGCTCTGCAAGCGTTTTCGGGAGGCAGGCTATGAATCTCTGGAGTCGATTGATGTGCTCCTGCCGCCGTCGCAGCCCATGGATCTTTCACATGAACTCGGGCAGTTGTAACGGATGCGATATAGAACTCGTAGCCAGCCTGACGCCCCGTTACGATGCAGAACAGTTGGGAGTGCGTCTGGAAGGTAGCCCACGGCACGCGGATATTCTGTGCATCACCGGCCCGGTAACGCGCAACTCCGTGCACGCTATTGAGACCGTCTATGGGCAGGTGTGCTCGCCGAAAGCTGTCGTGGCCATTGGCTCCTGCCCGGCAACGACCAACGTCTTCATTGACAGCCGTGTACTCGATGGGCCGCTGAATCGGCATATCCCCGTCGACGTGTTTGTGCCTGGCTGTCCGCCGCGTCCTGACGCCATTCTGCAAGGCATCGCCAAGGCCGCTGAAATCCTCGCCGAACGAGGCAGCCGCCCACTCGTGAATGAGGAGAACCAGCAATGAACCTGACGATTGCGCTGGCGCGCCTGCTTATTTTTCCGGGACTTCTATTCGCCGTGCCCACCGCGTGGTTCTTTCTCTGGGTTGAGCGAAAAGCAGTCGCCTTGATGCAGCAGCGCATCGGGCCTCCCTTCATGCAGCCATTTTTTGACTTCATCAAGTTGCTGGGAAAGACCACACCCGCCCGCAGCGGAGTGAGTGGTCTGCTGATGAAAGCGTGGCCGTTGCTCGCTGTGTCGGCGGCGGCAGGCGCAGTTGGGCTACTTCCTGTGCTGCCATTGTCAGGCGGTTTTCAGGGCGATTTGGTTTTGTTATTGGCGCTGATGGAGTTGCCTTCCATCTGCATCATCGCTGCCGGTTTTTCCTCGCGTTCAATCTTTGGCGAGATCGGTTCCGCGCGTGAAGCAGTCCTGACTGTCTCGTACAACGTGGTCTTTCTTTTGGCTGTCGTTTCGATTGCTGTCTCGCAACATACCTTTCGATTGGAGGCGCTGGCCCAGCTTCCTGCCTCGCCGCTGCGTTGGCTGGGGGTATTAGCGATCCTCGTATGCCTGCCCGCAAAACTGCATATCAATCCCTTCTCGCTTCCGAACGCCGAGCAGGAAATTTACTCCGGACCCATGATCGAGTACGCCGGCCCCGAACTGGCGATGTGGGAACTCTCGCATGGGCTCGAATGGGTCGCTGCTGCGGGCCTGGTGGCAACTTTGGCGGTACCTCATTTCGCAGCCGGCTGGATTGATTCGCTCCTCTTCGTTTCACTCTCCTTCGGAATTGTATTGTTATTGTCGGTTCTTGCAGCCGCCACTGCGCGGTTGGCCATCGATACTACAGCGCGCTTCTATTGGCGGTGCGCTCTCATGTTTGCGGGGCTGGCAATCGCGTCGACGCTCCTGATGAGGCTTCGCGCATGAAAATTCTTTCCATGCTTTCGAGGAATCTGTGGCGCGGCGTCACCACGCTGCGATTTCCAGCGCGTCCACCGGTGACGATGAGATTCCGGGGATTGGTGAGGATGAATCCCGCACTTTGCATCGGTTGCGCAATCTGTAGATTTCGCTGCACCTCGCGGGCTATCACATTCTCGGCCGGCAAGAACGAATTCACCTGGAGCTACGATCCGGGCCAATGCACCTTTTGCGGCCGCTGTATCGAGGGCTGCAAGGAACAAGCATTGACGCAGGAAGCCGCATGTCCGCCTGTGTATCTGTCCATCGGGGATCTCAAGACCTCCTACACTATTCCGCGAAAGCCGCCTGCGCCCAGGTCTCCGGCAGCAGTCCCTCGCGCACCGGATTCCCAACCAACTCAGGGAGTAACGCCATGACTGTAATTGACAACATTGCAGAGCGACTTGGGATCAACAATGTTCAGACGGACAGCAGCGGCGTACAGTGGTTCGACATTGGCCACCGGAGTGTGCGTGAACTGGCCACAGCCATGAAGGCCTGCCGCGCCCGTTTCGTCACGATTACAGCAACGGAGCTGCCGGGAAACGATGGACTCCGTCTCGATTATCTCTGGGACCTCAATGGCCATTTACTGGGTTTTTCTTTTCATCTCGATACAAACTCCATCGAGAGCATCTTCGACATCTGCGAAGCTACCGACTGGATTGAGCGCGAGGTTCACGAGGGCTTCGCCGTCGACTTTGTTGGCCGCGCATATGAACCTCTCCTGCTGCGCGAAGGGAACAATCTCGGAGTGAACCTGCGCGAGGAAATCCGATGAGCTACAAGATTCCCATGGGGCCTTACCACCCGGCATTGGAAGAGCCCTATAAGCTCGATATGATCTGCGACGGCGAAACAGTCAGCGATGCCAAACTGCATATCGGTTTCAACTTTCGCGGCATCGAGCATCTGGCTGAAACCCGCAACTATATTCAGGTCATCGCGCTCATGGAGCGCGTATGCGGAATCTGTTCGAACATCCACACGCTTACGCTTTGCCAGGCAATGGAGAAGCTGACGGGCATCGAGCCGCCCCTGCGGGCTCTTTATATTCGCGTTGTTATGGCAGAACTGGAGCGACTGCATTCGCATGTATTGTGGGCCGGCATTGCTGCCAAGCTCATGGGTTTCAAGACCATGTTCATGACCTGTTTCGCCCTGCGCGAGAAAGTCATGGACGTGCTGCAGGCGATCTCCGGAAATCGCGTCAACTATTCGATGAACCGCATTGGCGGGGTTAACCGTGACATTGAAGATCCGCTCGCGCTGCTGTCAATGGTCGAGGAACTGGAACGCGAGATGGTCCACACCATCATCCCCATCTTCACAACCAGTACGACGGCAACCTTGCGCTGCGCCGGAATTGGAATTCTGACCAATGAAAAAGCAATCTCCTGCGGCGTTGTCGGGCCCACCGCAAGAGCTTCAGGAGTCCCTCAGGATCTTCGCCGTGCAGCGCCCTATGCGGCCTACTCCGAGATGGAATTCGACGTGCCGGTCGAGAAGGCCGGCGATGTGCGCGCCCGGTTGCTGGTGCGTGCGCTCGAGATCATGCAGAGCTGCCGCATTCTTCGTCAGGCGCTCACAAAAATGCCGTCCGGCGAGTTCAATACCGGAGACGGGAAGATCGTTTTTTCTACCGGAACAGCGACCAGCCGCGTCGAAGCCCCGCGCGGGGAAGTGGTCTACAGTGTCTCGTGGAAAGAGAATTCCAGAAATCCCGCCAGGGTCCATGTGCGTACTCCCACCTTTCAAAATATGCCGGCAATACGCTGGATGGTGATTGGGGCGCGGCTCGCAGATACGCCGCTGATCCAGGCGTCCATTGACCCGTGCTACTCGTGCACGGACAGGTAGCACCGATGCACGACATCCATCGATCAAAATTAGAACTGGCGAGAGAACGGATAGCCCGCCTCGACGCCTATTTCCACCCGCTCTTCGTCTTGTCGTGCGGTTGGACGACCGGATTGGAGGGACGCAGGGTGCTCATTCTCCTCGGCTCCGACTCCTGGATGATCCTCTCGGCTGCATCAGAACTCATCCAAGGGGCCTCGCCAAGCATCGAAGCAGCTACGGCAGCCTGTACTCCCTTGCTGAAGTAAAATCCTTGTGCCTCGTCACAACCCTGTTCCCGCAAGAGGGACAACTGCGCTTCATCTTCTACCCCTTCTGCGACCACTTTGAGATGCAGACTCTTTGCCATGCTGATAATTGCGGCTGTGATGGCCGCGTCATCGCAATTCACGACGATTTCCCGAACAAACGATCTGTCAATTTTAAGTTTGCACACTGGAAAATGCTTCAAGTAGCTGAGACTCGAATAGCCTGTTCCGAAGTCATCGATGGCCAGTAGAACTCCCATGCGGTTTATATTCTGAAGGGTCTCGAATACCACGTTTGCATTTGAAAGTAGCAGGCTTTCCGTCAGTTCTAGCTCGATATATTGAGGAGACAGGCCGGTGTCCTTGAGCACGCTTCTGATGAGATCAGTGAATCCATCCTGTCGAAATTGCACCGCGGACACATTTACCGCGACAGGAACTGCGGGAAGTCCCTTGTCCTGCCATCTCCGAGCATCCGTGCACGCAGTCCTCAGTACCCATTCACCAATCGGCAAGATCAGCCCGTTGTTCTCAGCAATCGATACGAATCCGTCAGGTGGGACTAGACCCATCTTCGGNNAATCCGGTGATTCTTCCAGTCTTTATCTCGATCTGTGGCTGGTAAACAAGAAAGAACTCTTTCGCGTCCAGTGCACGGCGGAGATTCTTGTCCACAGTCAAATGTTCCGTGGCTTGCGCGTTCATCTCGTCCGTAAAGAAGCGCACCCTGTTGCCGCCGGCACCCTTCGCGCTCTTGCCTTGTCGCTTTGCCTGATACATCGCAGCGTCCGCGGCCACCAGTAATTGCGTCATGTTGGCCCCGTTGGCTGGGAAAACGGCCACCCCGCAACTG
>PLKY01000416.1 GCA_003140785.1 Acidobacteriaceae bacterium
CGATCCGGCGCTGCGGGCGACGCTGAAGGCGTTCGGCGCGGAGATTCTGGTGGACGATCGGTCCCCGCGCGAGCTGCGGGACGAAGCGGTCGCCGTGGCGGCCCGTGCGGACGTGGTGGTGGCGGTGCTGGGCGAACTGTCGTCGATGAGCAGCGAATCGGCTTCGCGCGCAACGCTGGATTTGCCGGGGATCCAGCAGCAGATGCTGGAGACGGTGGTGGCCACCGGCAAGCCCGTTGTGTTGGTGCTTGAGAATGGGCGGCCGCTGGATATTCGCTGGGCCGCGGAGCATGTGCCGGCAATTCTGGACGCGTGGTACCCGGGGACCGAGGGCGGCAACGCTGTCGCCGATGTGCTGTTTGGCGATGTGAATCCCGGGGGCAAACTGCCGGTGAGTTGGCCGCGCTCTGCGGGCCAGGAGCCGCTCTACTATAACCACAACCTGACGCATCAGCCGGAAGACCAGCCCGGGTTTACGTCGCGCTATTGGGACCTGAACAGCAAGCCTCTCTACCCGTTCGGCTATGGATTAAGTTACACGAGCTTCAAGTTCGATCATCTACGGCTAAGCCGGAAAGATGTGAAGGCGGGCGAGGCGACCGAGGTGGAAGTCGAGGTGACGAACACGGGCGCGGTGGCTGGCGATGCGGTGGCGCAGCTCTACATTCATCAGCGTGCCGGCTCGGCATCGCGGCCAGTGCGGCAGCTGAAGGGATTCAAACGCGTCGCGCTGCAGCCGGGAGAAACACAGACGCTTAAGTTTCCTCTGGGCAAGGACGAGCTCGAATTCTGGAGCCCGCAGACAAAGGCTTGGGGCGTGGAGGCGGGCACGTTCGATGTGTGGGCCGGCGAGGATTCGACAGCTGGTTTGCATGCGGAGTTGGTGGTGGAGTAGAGCGAGGCTATACTTCCTGCGGAGAAATCGGAGCCGCTCCGGTTTGGTTGAATGGGATGTGTAGGCAGTTTCTGTTGTGCGCCGCGCTACACCTGTGCATGGTCCCTGTTGCGTTCGCGCAGCAGAATCAGCCCCCGCGTCCTGGGCCGGAAGACGCTCTTAGCAGCTCTGCGATCAATCCAGCCGAGGGCCTGATCAAGCTGGATGTTGTGGTGACGGATAAGTCGGGCAAGCCGGTGACCGGGCTCAAGGCTGAGGACGTTACGTTGCTCGACAATGGGCAGCCGACGAAGATCGTGACGTTTCAGGCTTTCGACGGTATCGCTGCCAAACCTGATCCTCCGGTTGAAGTCATTCTGGTGATCGATGAGTTGAACCTGCCAAGCAATCTGCTTCCGTATGAGAAGCAGGAAGCCGAGAGGTTTCTCCGGCAAAATGGCGGTCACCTGGCGCAACCAATCTCGATCTACCGGCTGACCTTGGATGGGCTTTTTGCATCGGCACAACCTTCTACGGATGGGAACGTCCTGGCCGAAGAGGTCGCTCGCGACAAAGAGCCGCGCGTGGTTTGGCAAGTACCCAGGAGGGCCGTCGAAGGTCCGCATGGCGATGGGTGGTTCGAGCTGACCAATCAGCCCCCAAGCGGCACTGATATTCGCGATGTAGCATCCTGGCGAGCGCTTGGTTCGATTGCGATTGAGGAACGGCGAAAAACTGGCAGGAAGTTGTTGTTCTGGCCTAGCCCCGGATGGCCGGTCCAGCAGCATTGGGTCGATAGCGACTACGACTTCGGTTCAATCACCGAATTTTCAACGAGGCTGCGAGAAGCACGCGTCACCCTTTCGAGCGTGTCGACCTGGGCGGATCCCACTCGCGATCCACGAATTGCCGTTACTGCGGATCTGTTCCGCGATCCCGAATTTATTTACCAGGGCTTTCTAAAAGGAGTGACATCTGTAAAAGAGGCGAGATCGGGCAACTTGGCCCTGGATGTGCTGGCGACGCAGAGTGGCGGCGATGTGTTGCACGCCCAGGAGGGCCTGGCCGAAATCATCACGAAACAAGTAAAGGAGGCGAGCGACTTCTATACTCTGACGTTCGATCCCGCGCGCACGAATGTCGTGGACGAGTATCACGATTTGAAGGTGGATGTGGACAAGCCGGATTTGACGGCGCACACGCGGACTGGGTACTACGACGAGCCGGTGTTCTACGATCAGCCTTCCCCTGCGGAACACGTCACGGTGGAACAGCTGGAGCAGATGTTGGAGAAGGGGCAGGCAGGTGGAGATCAAGAGACGGCGAAGGCACTTTCAGGCCTAGAGCTGACTGAGCGGATGAGCAGTGTAAGCCTCGCGGCGTTGAAGGTCGGTGCAGCCGTCGAAAAGTCCCGCCAACAACTAATGGCACTGGCCGATCGGTCGGCCTTTCTCTCCTCTCCAGCTGCAGATATTGCTGCGAGTGCGCCACCGGATGCCGCCGCGCAGCGAGCGATGTTGTCGCGGACGGTCGAATACCTGAACGACACCATTGCGAGACTTCCGGATTTCTTTGCGGAGCGGACGACGGTGCAGTATGACGAACCGACGCGCAAGGAAGGGCAGACATGGAAGACCGCTGTGGGCGACCGGTCCTTGCATGTAGCCGAGACGACCAAGGCGACAGTGCTCTTCCGCAACGGCAAAGAGGTGGTGGACGCGGGCGGCAAGAAAGGGCGAAAGCAAAAGGAGCAAGCACGCAACCTGGACACAATGGGGACGTTCGGTCCCATTTTGGCCGGGGTCATCGGCGGCGCCGCGGCGAACCCCAGCGATTTGACATGGAGTCACTGGGAGAAAGGGGCGAATGGGCCGGAGGCGGTTTTTCGCTACATGGTTCCGCCGAATGTGGCCCTCTTTGAAGTGGGATTCTGCTGCCTGGCAAACGACCTCGCAATGGTGCCCTTCGATAAAAGGCCCGGGGTTCACGGGGAAATTGCGATCGATCCGGCGAGTGGGGCTGTTCTGCGGCTGACCGCGGATGCGGACCTTGAAGCAAGGTCGCCGCTGGAACAGTCCGGGATCATGGTCGAGTACGGTCCTGTGGCGATGGGAGGAAAGACATATATCTGTCCGGTCCGAAGCGTCTCCCTCTCCCGACAACGAACAGTCACGGTGATCCATCGATGGGGCGAGGACTTCAAAGTCTATGGTCCGTTCGAGACGATTTTGAACGACATGGAGTTCGATAAGTATCACCTGTTTCGCTCGGAGTCCCATATTCTGCCGGGTTTCACGCCTGCGACCGACCAGAAATGAGAAGACGATTGGAGTCCCAATCGCCGGCAGAAAACTCTCGCGGTCGTGCGCGGGGACGCCGCTTGGGACTCGCTTGCGAGAGATATTGACCCAAGGCGAAGGACATCCACAAAAGCGTTAGGTCGTGGTCTGGAAGTCGTATTGCCCCGTGGGAGCCATTACTTTAAGTTTTGTGTTGTAAATTACAACAGGTTGCCTCGGCCGCGAGTGGCCGATAAGAGGGTTGCCAATGCTTCTGAGTTCGTTCCAAATCGCCGTCGTCCTCCTCGTGGCCCTTTATCTGGGCCGCTTGAGAATTGGCATGCGGCGTCGGAGCGGGCAGACGTGGGAGTCGCTGATCGGAAGACTGCACGGCGACTGTAACGCGCGGGAACTGAGCGCTCATTTCCTTTGGAGAGAGGGGCTGAGCGCATCGCCCGAAGAGACATGGACGCGGATCAAGGGACCGCGTGGGCTGTGGGCGATGTATAAAAACGCCGGCGTGATGATGGAGATGGCGGAATTTGCCGCGCGGAATAGCGCGATTGACCCGGCGCTGTTGGAGATGCTGCGCAGCGATGCCGCACAGATTCGGCTCTGCATTCTGAAGTCGCTCGGCCAGTATGCGCTGAACCATGCGGTTGACTGCGCGCATGAGAGCGTGAGGATGAGCACATTCCGCGCGGCCTCGATGTACACAGGCATGGCTGCCCGGATGACGCAGCTCCTCCAGGAAAATGCGGCGATGGCGCTGCCGAAATTTGTGGCGGCTATGTAAGCGGCTTCGGCGCACACTTTGTACCGAAAGCTAACCGATCAAATCTCGAACACTTCGCTCGCATTTCTTGCCGATCCGCGTCTGCTGGACGGTGTCTGACGCAATTTCCGAAAAATCTGCTTGACCCTGGAATCGATTCCAGGGCGCATACTGGCTCCCATGCGCGAGACTGCCAAGCCATTGCGTTCGGGAGAACTGGCGCGATTGACCGGCGTGAGCACCGACACACTTCGTCACTACGAGCGGTTGGGCATTCTGCCTGCGGCGCCGCGGACGACAGCGGGATACCGGATGTATGCGCCCGATGCGCCGGAACGCGTGCATCTGGTGCGGCAGGCGATGCGGCTGGGCTTCACGCTCGATGAACTGACCGAGATTCTTGGGGCGCGGGATCGTGGCGAGGTGCCATGCGGGCGTGTGCTGGCGATGATGGAAGCGAAGCTCGGCGCGCTGGAGCAAAGGATACGGGAGCTACGGGAGGCGCAGCGTGCGATGCAAGCGTTGGTGCGCAATTGGCGCGTGCAACTGCAGCGGACTCCGCGTGGGAGCAAGGCTGGTCTTCTGCAATCGCTGACGACGAAGGCGGATTTGCCGGCGGGAGCGCCGGAGCATTTGAAAAGGAGAAAACAAACATGAGAACAAGGCATGTGTGTACCGCGGTGCTGCTGTTTGTATGCGCGGTTTGGCTGAATGCGCAAAATGCCGGGAGTGGCGACGGCATGAAGGATTGTCCTATGCATGCGCAGAAGAGCAGTGAGGATGGTCATCATGCGGCTGTGGAGACAAACGGGGACGCGGCGATGGGATTTTCGCACGAGAAAACGACGCATCATTTCCGGCTCGCGGAGAGTGGCGGCGCGATCGAAGTGACCGCAAATGACGCAAAAGACGCGGCCAATATCGATGCGATCCGAATGCACATCTTCGCCATATTGCGGCGATGTTTGCGGACGGGGACTTCACAACGCCCATGTTGGTGCACGATGCTGTTCCGCCCGGTGTGACGACGATGAAGCTCTTAAAGGAGAAGATTCGATATAGCTACGAGGCGATCGACGGCGGGGGACGCGTGCGCTTGGAGGCGAGCGATCCGATTGCGCTGGCGGCGATTCACGATTTCCTTCGCTTTCAGATCAACGACCACAGGACCGGGGACCCGCTGACGATTGAACCGTGAAGCGATTGGCGCGGCCAGGCTGCTGTCGCTTTGGATGACAGCACCCTCTCACGGTCGCGACCTTAAGACAACCAAGACCAACGCTTTCCTATGGACGGAAGGCGTCGATCTGTACACGGCACGCACCCAGAAGTGCATTGGACCAAAGTAATATGACCTCCGTGATTAAGGAGAGATTACTGAATGTGAGGGTCCACAAGGCATCACGGTAGGATGAACGGATAAACAAACTTCCACCGGGAAGAAGGAGCAAAAACGTGGGCGCATTTGAAGAAACCAAATGCAGACGCAGTATTGTCTCCGATACCTTTCAATGCCTCACAGACCAGACGAAACGCTGGCGCGAGAAGATCGATCTACTTGAAGCTGGACAGCGAGTGGATCGAGATGAAGCGGTTGCCGATCTTGGGCAGTTGTTCGAGGCGTGCCAGAACCTGCGCGACGCGATTCTTTCAGAGGACAGCAGTGCGACCTGGAAGACGAAGGCTGAATTGCAGTCCCTGGTGGACCGCTTAGATGAGATCGCGGCGAAGCGGAAGCGCTATCTGGACCTGGCACAGTTGTTGGTGGCGGGCACAGTTTTGCATCGGCGCGAGCGGACGAAACAAGAGCGACTGCGGCAGCGCGATGCGGCGGTGGCGGAGTTGATGGAAGTGTCGGCGCAGGCGACGCTGGCGGATTTGCCGGGCCCGGAAGTGGAAACGTGGTTGAACTGGGCGTGCAGCCTGGATGACAGTACCAATGATCCCGACCTAGCGAAACTGAAGAGCAGTTTGCCGCGCGTGGATGATTTTGTGCGTCAGCTCGAAATTGAGATGTGGCAGGACGGGCGCGTTTCGATTTCCGAGCAGATGGTGGATGCGGTGCCGGCGATCAAGACTGAGCCGAATGTGTCGATGGCAATCCCCGAGATCGAGGAAGCCGGGCAGGGGGAGACAGCGACGAGTGCGACGGCGAAGCCGTTGATTGAGGAAGCTGCAACGACGGGAGCTGTGACCGAGACTGTTATTGCAGAAGCAAAAGAGGAAGCGGAACCGAAGGCCAGCGTTGCCACAGAAGCTGCGTCGAAGACGCCGAAGCCGGCGAGGAAAATTGCGGCAACAGCGGATGGAAAGAAGACGTCGTTCTTCGCTCCGGAAGAGACTGAAGTTTTCAAGCGGTACATCGAAGAGGCGAAGGCGGAACCGAAGGCGCTGCGGAGCGTGCGTTCGCTGCTGGGCGTATCACAATGGCTTCTGCCGAGCGATCAGAATCCGCTGCTGCATGCGAGCTGCGGAATTCGCGCGCAGGTGGGTTACGCGGGCAGTTCGGATTTGCTGCCGGTTGCTCCCGAGGACGCGGCAAGCGCGATTGAGGCGGAGAGCGATTTGCTGCTGTTCACAGGCGGCGCGGACCTGCTGCGGTGGAGCATCGCGCAGCGCGCTGACGGACATGAAGATGGTGTCGCCGCGATTCGGCGCCTGACGATCGAACAAATTCGAGCGTGGTTTGGCGAGATCTACAAGATCGAACTTGCCGAGCCACAGGTGCTGGATATGTTCCGGCTGACATCGGGGATTCCGCTGCTGGTGGGCGAACTCCACAGGCTGGTGTTGCCGAATCCGAAGACACCGCCGACTTGGCTCGGCTATGCGATCTGGACCAATGTGAAGGCGAGCTTTGAGCGCCGGCTTCCGGTGCTGGCGCGGGAGTTGCGGAATGGATCGCCCGCAGTGCGGCTGACTGAGCAGGAGATCCGGGTGCTGAAGATGGTGGCGATCGCGAGCGACGATTCGACAGCGGAGACGATCCTGACAAATCTTAAGGACGACTGGGATAAGTATCACAGGCCAGAGATTCAGGCGTTGAGCGCGAAGGATGAACCGAGGGTTTGGCTGCTGCAGACATTGGGGCTGTTGCCGATCAAGACCGGCGCGGGCGGCGGACCGTTGAAGGCGCTGATGCCGGTGCAGCCGGACGACGCGCTGCGGCAGATCGTAAGTTATTTATAGCTGGATATAGAACATTACTTATAGTTGCTTTTAAATATTTATAGGTGGCCGGGGAGCTGACTTAGATAAGTGAGGAGAGCTGGTGTGGGGCGGCGTTGAGCCGCCCCGCTCGGCTTTTTGGGGATAGCGCGCAGTGAACAGTTAACAGGAGTCGCGGCTTGCATTAAGTTCGTGGCAAGAAGACTGTGCGTTAGTTGGCGCGTAGCGCGACCATGGGGCTTATGCGCGAGGCGCGCCGTGCAGGAATGTAACCGGAGAGAGCTGCAACGGCGAGCAAGGCTATCGCCATTGCGAGATATGTCGCTCCATCCCAGGGAGACGTGGCGAAAAGAAGTGATGCGATGAGCTTCGCAGTGGCAAGTGAGGCGAAGGCCCCCAGGAACACCCCGATCAGAGCGAGCCGCAGAGTGCTGACGAGAACCTGGCGCTCCACAATGCTGGCGGAAGCGCCGAGGGCCATGCGGATGCCGATTTCCTGGGTTTGTCGTGTAACGGTGTAGGAGATGACGCCGTAGATGCCGAGAGCGGCGAGGAGAAGGCCGAGGCCGGCGAATGATGCGACGAGCAGCATGAAGAAGCGGCGCGGCGAGTTAGCGTGATCGACGATTGACTGGATCGGGCGGAACTCAGCGATTGGCTGTTTGGGATTTAGATCGCGGAGGGTGCGCAGCACGCTGGTGGCGAGCGTCGCTGGAGGCAAGGTGGTGCGGACGACGAGTTGGGCGCCAGCCGGACTGGCCTGCGTTGCCGGATAGTAGATCTGCCAGCCAGCGTCACCGTCGACATTTTCTTCGTGAACGTCGTCCACGACGCCGATCACTTTTAGATCGTTCTTGGGATCGTTCTTGGGGTCGTTGGTGATGACCTGGCCGACGGCATCGTTGTTGGGCCAGTGGGTGTAGGCCGCAAGGAAGCGTGCATAGGACTCGTTGATCATGACGACCTGCTCACCTTTGGGCCCGTCGGACCAGGCGAAGTCGCGGCCGCGGAGGCGCGTGCCCATAGCGCGGATGTATCCGGGCGTGACGACGTAGACGAGGGGGCCATCCAAATTTTCAGGAGCTTTGACGCCCCTGGGGAACGGCAGGCCCCAGGAACGATTTTGGCTGAGCGGAAGATAGTCGACGAAGCCGGCGGCTTCGACGCCGGGGATGGCGCTCACGCGAGAGAGGATCTGCTGAAAGATGACGGAGCGTTTCTGTGTGCTGAGATCGCCAGTTTTGTCCCCCGGAACGGAGTCGTTGTACTCGACTTTGACGGCGGCGGCGCGGTCGGGCTGGAACCCGAGGTCGACGTCGAGAACGTGCATGAAGCTGCGCAGGAGAAGGCCCGCGCCGACGAGAAGCATGCAGGCGAGAGCGACCTCGGAGACGACGAGGATGGAGCGGACGCGCTCGTGCTTGCGGCTCTGGCCTGAGCCAGCGCTGGTGTCCTTGAGGGATTCCTGTAAATTGCCGCCCGCCATGCGGAGGCCGGGCATGAAGCCGAAGAGGACCGCGGCGAAGACGGCGATGAAGACGGTCCAGCCGAGGGATGCGCCGTCGATGCGCAACGTGCTGAGGAGTGGCAGGGCGATGGCGCCTTGGTGCGCTAACCACTGGACAAGAACAATGGCGAGCAAGAGGCCGAAGCCTGCGCCAGCGCAGGAGAGGACGAGGCTTTCAGTGAGCAGTTGGCGAACGATGCGGCCGCGACTGGCGCCTAGAGCGCCGCGCATGGCGAATTCCTTGCTGCGCGCAGCGGCGCGGGCCAGGAGCAGGTTGGAGAGATTGACGCAGGCGATGAGGAGGATGGCGCCGACGGCGAACCACAAGACGACCAGGGCGCGACGCAGTTTTCCGCCGATGTAGTCTTTGAGCGGGACGGGGACCACCCCGCCCACGCCCTTATGCTCTGCGTATGAGCCGCAGGAATCCGGGCGCTTGTTGTTCCAGCACATGGTGGGAGCGACGCGGTCGGCATCTTCGCGGGCTTGCGCAAGAGAGACGCCAGGTTTGAGGCGGCCTATCATGGTGATGATGTTGCCCCAGTCGCGCGGCGGACCGTATAGATTCAGCGGCGTGATGGCATCGACTTTTGTGCCGGGAGCGAAGACAGCGCCAAAGTCAAAGGACGCAGGCAAGACACCGATGACGGTGGTTTGATGGCCATTGATGTCGAAGGCCTTGCCCACGATGTTGGGATCGGCGTTGAACTGGCGTTTCCACCATGCGTTGGACAAGAGAATCACGGGTGAAGCGCTGTTGCGGGCATCTTCGGCGCGGAAGACGCGGCCCATGGTTGGCTGCACGCCGAGCAGCTGAAAGAAATTCGCAATGACATCGATGCTGGTGGCGGTGACGGGTGCACTGCCGAGTTTGAGACTCAGATTGTCGGGGCTGGAGAAAGCGAAGTAACCGGTAACGTCCTGATAGGAGCGGCTGCCAATGCGGAACTCATCGTAGGCATCGGTGGAATAAGTGGCGCAGGAGAGTCCGCACTTTGTGGGCGGCGGGGCGATCCAGAGGAGCTGCTGGGCATTGGGGAATGGCAGCGGGCGAAGCATGAGCGTGTTGACTACGCTGAAGACCGCGATGTTGGCTCCGATGGCCAGCGCGAGAATGAGCACGGCGACAGTGGTGAATCCGGGGTCGCGGCCCAAGGTGCGCAGAGTGTATTTCAGGTCCTGCAGAAGAATGTCGAGACTCATAAGACCACGTGCCTCCCGTTGCTGTTCTCTTGCCTGTTGCACTCCGCCGAATTCGATCATTGCGCAGCGACGGGCTTCTTCTCGAGTCATGCCGCGCTCGACATAGTCATCGACGGCGAGATCGATGTGGGCTGCCAACTCGGCATCGAGTTCCTCATCGAGGCGTTGGCCAGTGAAGAAGGCGCGCATGCGGCCAGTGGCACGGCGGAAGCTGCTCATGCGGGGTTCTCACTTTCGCCGAGGGCTTCGTCCGCCTCTTTGCTCCTGCCGAAGACACGATCCATCACGCCCGTGAGGCGTTCCCAATGGCGGGCGTCGGCGGCAAGTTGGCGTCGGCCGGCCTTGGTGATGGAGTAGAACTTTGCCTTGCGGTTGTTGCCGGAGGTGCCCCATTCGGACTTGATCCAGCCGCGCTGTTCGAGACGAACGAGGGAGGCATAGATTGTCCCCTGATTGAGCAGGACCTGATTGCCGCTGACCTGCTCAATGCGGCGCGCGATGCCGTAGCCGTGGAGCGAGCCCATGGCGGTGAGAGTCTGCAGGACCATGAGGTCGAGGGTGCCCTGCAGGAGGTCGAGTTTGGATGGAGGCATGTCGCGGGTTCCTGTGGTGCTACCACATGAGTATATTGGCGAACCTGTGGGCACGCCACAGGAGGGACAAAAAATGTGACGAATGGCGGCAGGCAACGGAGAGGCGGGTCCGGTTGCGAAGGGCACGGCGGGATCTTGCGGAGAATCGCCAAGTCGCTTCGGAGTTGAAGCGGCTGTACAATTCTGCGTACCGACGCTTTCACGATTGGCTGGTTCCTCGTTGCGCGTTGAAGCACTGAGAAGATCAGGACCCCAATGATTTCGAAATCCCGTTTGCCGGCTCAATTGCCTGCCCTGGCGGCCCCTACTCTCAAACAGCTCTGTTTGTGCGGGGGCGTGTGTGTGCTGCTCGTGCTATCTTTGCGGGCGCAAACGAGTGCGGCTTCGGGGCCATTGTCGGGAGACGGTACGCCGACGAACGAAGTTCATGCCAATCCAGATGAAGTGCTGATCGACCTTGTGGTGCGCGATAAGAGGAACAAGCCGGTGACGAACCTGAGCCCGGCAGACATCAAGGTGAGCGACGCAGGGAATCCTGTGCAGCTTGCGGATCTGCACCTGGTAACGCCGGAATCGGGGAGCGCGACGACGATTGCACTGCTGTTCGATCGCATGTCCCCAGAGTCGGCCAAGATTGCACGGGACATCGCGATGAAGCTGATGGCGATGGCGCCAGAGAAAAGCGCAATTGCAGTGTTAGGCGTGGATCGAGGGCTCCGGCTGCTCGAGAACTTCACTCAAGATCGGATAGCGACCGGGAATGCTGTGAATGCGGCGCTGGGTGAGATGCCGCAGCAGGAGCTTGCGGATGCAGAGAAGCAGCTGTTGTCAATAGTCCGGACAGGATCGCTGCCGTCGGGGGCGCATGCGAGTGTAGAGGATCGCGCGAAGGCGCAGATGGTGCTGACGGCTCTGGAGGAATCGCAGCGGATTGTGCAGGACCAGCATGCGGCGGCTTCGCTGGCCGGGCTGCTCGCGCTCAGCAAGGCGCAGCAGGGTGTGGCGGGACGCAAGATCGTCGTATTTTTTTCAGAAGGGCTGCGCGCCAATTCGAATACGGAAACTATGACCCGAGACGTGGTGCAGACCGCGAATCGCGCCGGGGTCAGCATTTATACCGTGGATACCAATGCGGTGGACGCGAAGGCGTTCGATATGCTCACGATGATGTATCAACCGACGGGACGGGCGTCGCCGCAGACGTTTCAAGCGAATCCCACAACGGGGCTGGTTGGAACTTCGAGCGCGCCCACGGGCGTTTACGCGAGCCCAGATGTAGCGCGCATGGGGCTGATGGGTTATTCAACCCAGGATGCCCACTCTGTTTCCAGCCTGGACAAGGACCGCGACGATGCAAAGGGAAGCTCGCTGGCGTTTCTTGCCAAGGGAACGGGTGGGTTTTCAATCAGCGGCGGAGACAAATCGAAAGAGCCGTTGCAACGGCTGATCGGCGATATCGGAACGTATTACGAGGCATCCTATACGCCGGTGCTGAAGGACTACGACGGACAGTTTCATTCGCTGGACATTGAGCCGCTGCGTGGAGGCGTGACGGTTCGCTCGCGGGCGGGATATTTTGCTCTGCCGCCAGACGCGGCCGGCGCGATGGGGGTGCGGCCGTTTGAGACGCCGATGCTGAAGATCCTAAGGGACGCAACGCTGCCGACCGATGTGCTGTTTCAGCAGGCCGTTTTGTGCATGGGCGGGAATGCAGCGCAGATGACGAATGAGCTGGCGATCGAGGTCCCGCTTTCACAAGTGGAGTTTCACGAGGACCCAAACACGCAACTGTATTCGGGGCATTTTTCGATTCTTACGCAGGTGCGCGATAAGTCGGGCGTGGTGGTGGAGCGCTTCAGCGAAGACGATACGCGCAAGGGAGCGCTCGAATCGCTGGATGCGGCGCGCGCCGATTCGGTGACGATGCAGCGTCACTTTACGGCTGCACCGGGCAACTATGTGCTGGAGGCAGTGGTGCTGGACCGGAACGGCGGGAAAGCGGGTGCATTGCGCACGGAGTTCACGGTTCCCGCGCCGGCCGAGGGTCCGTGGCTGAGCGATGTGGTGCAGGTGCGGCGGATGATGCCGATTGCGGGGACGCCGGATCCGCTGGAGCCGTTGCAGTATGACAAAGCGCGCGGGACGCCGAATTTATCGCACAAGGTTGCGGCGGGCACGCAGCATATTTCGTTTCTGTTCAGAGTGCATGGGAACTCTAATCTGGAGGGTGGCGGGGGCCAGTTGGATGTGGATGTGGAGCGGGACGGGAATAAAGTTTCCCACTCGGCAATGGAAGTGCCGGGGAGTGCGGGGGGGATTGGAGCGGGCACAGAGGATCATTTAAACCTGGCGACGATTGAGGCTGGCGCGCTGAAGCCAGGTATCTATCGAGCCGTATTCAGGTACTCGCAGGGAGAAAAGAATTTCACTCGCACCTCGGAGTTCACGGTGGACGGTGAGCAGAAGGCCAGCGCTGAAGACGACAGCGATACACCAGAGGATGCGAGCGCGGATGAAGGCGCGTCGACCGGCGACCTGGAGTCGGGGCTGGGCCATTATGTCGCTTCGCCGGGCGGAGGCAGTCTGCGGACGCCAAGCGAGAAGTATCGCAGCAACGTCTTGGCCGGAGCGCGCGAACGTGCACTCGGCTATCTGAATACGCTGATGAATTTCAAGTGCATCGAGGTCACGGATCGTTATGTCGATCGCAAGGGAACGGGAACCTGGTCGATGCACGACAAGCTTGCTGAATTGGTGACGTATGAGAATCATGACGAGTCGCGCAAAGTTCTCGAAGTGAACGGCGACCCCGGCAACACGAAGCGGGCGGACATGAAGGGCGGACGGCTGGATGGTGAGTTCGGTGGAGTGCTGGAGATTGCGTTCGATGCGGCAGCAAAGGCTGACTTCACATGGAAAGAAAAAGGCGAGCTGGATGGGAATCCGGTTGAGGTATTCAGCTATCACGTGGAAGCGAAGAACTCGAAGTTCTCAGTGACGGCGTTGCCGGAGACGCCGATCTTCGTGGCGTTTCACGGGCTTGTTTATATTGACGCGGCGACGCGCGGGGTACGGCGCATCACGATCGAGGCCGAGGGAATTCCAGAAAAATCGCCGGTGCATGCTTCGGCGATCACGATCGATTACGACTATGTTGCGATCAACAATCACGACTACCTGATGCCGGTGCGCGGCGAAATGCGCATGCAATTGGGCAAGCGCGAAAGGATTCTGCACCGGATCGAGTTCCGGGACTATCATCGGTTCGGCTCCGAAGTCAGGATTGTGGGCGTGGACCGGAAATAGACTCGGTCTTCGTTCGTCGATGTACGTCATTACTTCGTCAGACCCCTGCCGAGTTACCAGATTTTAATCCGTAGTCTGCTACACTCAATTCTCTTTTTCATGGGGAGGTGTGCGGTGAAGCGAAGGTCGCTGGCTGTTCTATTCGCGATGTGTGTTTGCGGGTCTGCGTGGAGCCAGGCACCTGCGGCTGCGGCGAATCCGAAAGTGCGAGCGATTACCGGATTCGTGCGGCTGGAGCAAGGAACGTGGGAAAAACAGGTCACCGACACGCTCGTGGTGCTCCGCAAGGCGAAGAGCGAGTTCGAGGCTGCTGGCTACCAGGTGGAAACGGTCCGCATCACGACCCAGCCGCTGGGGGAGCTGGTGGCGGGGATGCAGGAGGAGCAGGCGCTGGCTTTTCTGGGACGGCTCGATCAGCTTTCGGGCAAGGACAGTTTCGACCTGAATGTGGGACCGGCGATGCTGCACGACAGTGACGATCCTGCGACGTTGCGCCTGCTGGAGAAGGCGCTTTCGACACTGCCGAACATTGAGGCGAGCACGATTATCGCGGACGAGAGCGGCATTCACTGGAAGACGATTCACCAGACGGCGGAGCTGGTGAAGTATGTTGCCGAGCACAGCCCACGCGCGCAAGGGACATTCAACTTTACGGCGACGGCAATGCTGAAACCGCTCGGGCCGTTTTATCCGGGATCGTACCACACGGGCGCGGGCAAGCAATTTGCGATTGGGTTTGAAGGGGCGAACGTTGTTGCGGAGATCTTCACGAAAGACAAGGGCAATGCCGAAGCGGCGACTGCCGATTTGACGGCAGCGTTGACGAAGCATGCCAAGGTTGCCGATCAAGTCGGCAATAAAGTGGCTGCGGAGACGGGATGGAGTTATGTGGGTGTGGATCCGACACCGGCGCCGCTGGGCGATGTTTCAATCGCTGCAGCGATCGAGGATTTTACTGGCGCGAAGTTTGGATCGAGTGGAACGCTGACAGCGGCGCGCATTATTACTGCGGCGGTGAAGGCGGTACCTGTGAAGCAGATAGGGTATTCGGGACTGATGGTGCCGGTGATGGAAGACAAGCTGATGGCGGAGCGATGGGCGGAGGGGACGTTCAACGTGGATTCGCTGCTCGCGTATTCGTCGGTGTGTGGCACGGGCCTAGACACGATTCCGCTGCCGGGCGATGTGAGCGTAGAGCAGATGGAGCGTATGTATGCGGATGTGGCCTCGCTGGCGGTGAAATGGAACAAGCCGCTGTCGGCGCGGCTGCAACCGATCCCCGGCAAGAAGGCGGGAGACCGGACGGAGTTTGAGGATCCGTTTTTGTTTAACACGACATTGCATCCGTTACCCTAGTGCGCGACTTAGCGCGCGGGAGTGTAGTTATTAGTTAGTATATAAATCGCTTCGCATCCGCATGAACAGCCGCGAATGGATTACTTGGTGCAATGTTTCTAGGGGCAAGCTGACTGCCATTTGCAGGCTCGGAAGTTACCCCGGAAGTAGCATTGTTCGTGACACAAGGGTCGATTACGCTGCGAAGTGGCGAGGAGTGTATGTAGCTCGTCGCTAACTTCAGGTAAGAGGCGCTTCGATTCTCTACTCTTATCTCCAACTCGTCCTTTTCGTATCGATCGCCGTCTATCTTGGGCTTTGGGCAGCAGGACTGCACCGGCGCAATGCGCGGCGGTGGGACGCGATGGTGGCAAGGCTGCGGTTGAGTTTCAGCGCGGGTGAGTCGAGCGCAGATCTTGCGGCGGAGATGGACCGGTACTTTACCAGCGAAGAGATCTCAAAGCGCGCGCAAACGATGCATGGGCGGCGGACGATATTTCGCGAGGCCGGCGTGATGCTGGAGATGGCCGACTATGCGGAGCGGCACGGCGGTGCTGAGGTTGCGCCGCTGGTGGCACGGCTGCGAAGCCACGCGATGGCGATCCGCATGGAGACACTGAGGGCGCGGATGAGACTCGGGTAGAGCACGGCTCTGCGCTGAGCATGACAACACGAGAACAAAGGTGAACGCGGGTCTTTGCGCGCTGCGCCGAGCCCCCTGACGCTGAAATGACCGTAACTACCGCGCGGCGGTGAAGTCAAGACACGCGTGACGAGTAGCGAAGGGCGTACGGACGCTGATTGCGGGCCGATGAAATTGCGATGGAACGGATCGACAGGTGCAGCGGCGCCTGAGAGAATGACGCGTAAACGACGATCCAACAAGGAGAGAAACGGTGGCGGATATCGTGCACGAGTTTACGGTGAAGGCGCAGCCGGAGCGGGTGTTTCAATTGTTTGCCACGCCGGAGGGGATGGAAAAGTGGTGGACGAAGGCCGGGGGTGGGGAATGCCGCGAGGGTGGCGAGGTGCGCTTGTATTTTGGGCGCGACTTCAAATGGCGCGGCAGAGTGACGCGTTTCAATCCGCCGCACGGTTTCGAGCTGGAGATTACGGAGGCGCATCCGGATTGGATGGGGACGCGCGTGGGATGCGAGCTGTTGGCCGAGGGCGGGGAGGGAGAGGTGACGCGGGTGCGGTTTTATCACACGGGTTGGCCCGAGCCAAATGCGCACTGGCGGGTCTCGAATTTTTGCTGGGCGATGTACCTGCGGGTTCTGCGGCGGAATGCGGAGTACGGAGAAGAGGTGGAGTACGAGCGGCGGTTGCAGGTGTGAGGGGCGCGGCGGTTGGCGCTGATCGATGTCGCCAGGCGACGCGAGGGCTTTCGCGGCTATGTGAGCGCGCGATCGAGGTGGACGTAGCCACCGTCGACAATGAGGTGCTGGCCGGTAGTGTGGGCGGACTGTGTGGGCGAGAGTAGGAAGACTGTGGCCGCGGCAATTTCAGAGGACAGCGTCATGCGATGGCCGAGAGGAATTTTGTCGGTAATACGCTTCAGTTCGGCGTCCGGGTCGCCGAGGGTGTCGAGCCAGCGGCGATAGAGGGGCGTCATGACCTCGGCAGGCAAAACAGCATTGACGCGGATGTTGTACGGCAGCAGCTCGGCGGCCCATTCGCGCGTGAGGGCCAGCTGCGCGCCTTTGCTCGCGGCGTAGCCAGAGGTGTTGCCCTGGCCGGTGAGAGCGACCTTGGAACTGATGTTGACGATCACGCCCTGGGTGCGTATGAGGGCAGGCAGCGCGTAGTGGGCGAGCGCGTAGTAGTGGATGAGATTTTTTTTGAGGCTCTGGACGAAAGCTTCGACGGAGCCATGCTCGAGGCCCGCGCCGTCATTGACGCCGGCGTTGTTGACCAGGCCGTAGATGTCGCCGTGCTGGGCGAGGATTTCGGCGATCGCGGCCTCGCAGCGCGCGGTGTCTTCAAGGTGAACTTCTACGAAGAAGCAATGGGCACGAGCCGCTTCCATCTCGGCGAGGAAGGTCTGCACATTTTGTGAGTGGCGACCGAGGACCACGACGCGCGCGCCCTCGCCGAGGCAGGCGCGGGTGATGCCGGCGCCTATGCCCGCGCCGCCTCCGGTGACGACGATCAGTTTGTCTTCGAGGGCGAGATCCATGGCGATCCTTTAGCTTATGCCGGAGAGGACGAGCATGCGCGGCTCGGTCATCTCCTGAATGGCGGAGCGGACGCCTTCGCGGCCGAGGCCGGAGTCTTTGACGCCGCCGTAGGGGATGGGATCGAGACGCCAACTGGGCGTGTCGCCGACGATGAGCGCGCCGACCTCGAGTTCGCGATAGGCGGTGAGAATGCGCCCGGCATCGCGCGTGAGCAGGCCGGCCTGCAGGCCATAGCGCGAGTGATTGACGTCGGCGAGGGCCTGTTCGAAATCCTCGTAAGGCTCGACAAGGACGACGGGGCCGAAGACTTCTTCATCGCGAATCTTCATGCCGGGCTGGGTTGCGGTGAGAATGGCGGGCGCGATGAACGAGCCTTTGCGTTCGCCGCCGGAGACGAGTTTGGCGCCTCCTCCGACGGCTTCCTTGATCCAGGACTCGACGCGCTCGGCATCACTCAATCGGATAAGCGGGCCGACCTCGGTGGCTTCGTCGGCGGGGTTGCCGGAGACGAGTTTGCCTGCGATTTCGACGAGCTTCCAGAGGAAGGATTGGAAGATGCGACGCTCAATGAAGACGCGCTGCACGCTAATGCAGGACTGGCCGGCGAAGCCGAAGGCGGCATGCGCGGTGCGGACCGCGGCCTCATCAAGGTCAGGCCAATCGCCGTGGATGATGAGGGCGGCGTTGCCGCCGAGCTCGAGCAGGACGCGCTTGCGGCCGGAGCGGGCTTTGAGATCCCAGCCGACCTTGGCGGAGCCGGTGAAGCTGACGAGCTTGATGCGGTCCTCTTTCTCGGCGAGCCACGCGGTGTCGGCGTTGGAGAGGGTGAGGACGGCGAGGGCTTCTTCGGGCCATCCGGCCTTGAGGATGATTTCGCCGAGGGCGAGCGCGGTGAAAGGCGCTTGCGGCGCGGGCTTAAGGATGAGCGGGCAACCGGCGGCAAGGGCGGGCGCAACTTTATGAGCGACGAGGTTCAAGGGAAAATTGAAGGGCGTGATGGCAAGGACTGGGCCGACGGGAAAACGCTGCACAACGCCCCAGCGATTTTCGTTGCCCTCGGTAAGGTCGAGCGGAATGGATTCGCCGCCGAGGCGAACGGATTCTTCGGCAGCGGTCTTGAATGTGAGGACGGCGCGATCGACCTCGGTGCGGGCGAGGCGTAGGGGCTTGCCAGCTTCGGCGACGATGAGTTGGGCGAAGCGTTCGTGCTGGTCGATGAGCGCGGCGGCAATGTCTTCGAGGATTTCGCGGCGCTTCCAGCGTGGAAGGGCGCGGGTGCGGCGCAGGCTGGCGACAGCGTGATTGACGGCCTGGCGCGCGTCGGCGCGGGTGGCAACCGTGACGCGGCCAACGAGGCCCTGGTCCCATGGCGAGCGAACTTCGAAGGATTCGCCTTCAATCCATTCCTTGCCGCACAGCAGAAAGCCAGTTTGCGTGCCCGGTCGCATCTTCATGGCGCGAGGTTCTCCTGGGGGACCCTTCAGATGATGGTACAAGGGCGGGGGCAGGGTGAATGGTGCGTCGAGTTGAATCGCGAAACAGAACGAGGTTCGATGCGCGCATTAGATTTGAGGCGATGGAGTTTCTTTGCGGGTACCGGGCAAATGAAACAAAAGAACGCAGGTGATTGCTTCTTATACTGACGGTGGGCGAGATTGGTGCGAAGAAAGGGGCCGGACGTGAACAGAAAACGATTGACCGGTCTGCTCCTAATGCTGTCGGGCAGCATAATTCTTGTTCTTTGGGGCATGGCGTTGTCGCACGCCAAGCCACTCGGGGGGCTGGATTTCAGAGCGCTGTACGAAGGTACGGGTTGCTTGATTAATCATTGCGACCCGTTCAACCCGGGTGAGGTGAGGGAGTATTACGTTGCGACAGGAGACGCGCGTTTATACCCGGATTGGGCTCTCTACACCTTGACGCTCTTAAATTATCTTCCGACGATCTATCCCTTCACCGCGCCGTTCGCGTTGTTGCCTTGGGCGATTGCCCAGCCGGTCTGGACGGTTCTGACCGCGGTGAGTTTTCTTCTCGCGGCGTATGCGATGTGGAACCTCGCTGAAAAAGATGCGCCCATCGTCGCGAGCTGCCTGATTGGCTTTTTGCTCGCCAACAGCGAAATCACTCTGAGCGGCGGAAATGCCGCTGGATTTGTCGTAAGCCTCTGTGTGCTGGCTGTCTGGTGCTTCCTGAAAGAACGGTTTGCCTTGGCCGGGGTTCTGTGCCTTGCAGCAAGCCTGGCGATGAAGCCGCACGACGTGGGCATGGTATGGCTGTACTTCCTGCTGGTAGGCGGAACTTACCGGAAGCGAGCGTGGCAAACGCTGGCGGCAAATGTTGTGCTCGGAGTCGCGGCGATTATCTGGGTCTCGTTGGTGGCTCCGCATTGGTTTACGGAAATGCGCTCGACTATGGCAATTTACTCGGCACATGGCGGCGCTAACGATCCTGGAATCCTTGGGAGCCCCAACAGCTCCTTCCGCAGTTTCAGCTTGGCCGTCTTTCCGGGAATGCTGTGCAATCTGCAAACAATTGTCGCTGTGTTTTGGGACGATCCAAGATTCTACGATGCTTTCACGTATCTCTTCTGCACGCCGTTTTTGATTCTATGGGCGGTGACGACTGTGCGGTCGCGCTTCTCGGTAGAGCGTGCATATGTTGCGCTTGCAGCAATCATCCCTTTCACCATTCTCGTAACCTATCACCGAACAACCGATACGAAGCTTCTGCTGCTGACGGTTCCGGCCTGCGCGCTGTTGTGGAGCAACGGTGGAAGTACTGGAAAGCTTGCGCTGCCCGTAACCGCAGTGGGGATCTTCATCACGGGAGATATTCCGCTCGTCATTCTAGGAATCGTTGCGGGAAGACCGGACTGGGCCGGTGCAGGTGTCCTCAAAAAGATTGTGCTCGTTGGAATGACTCGGCCTGTACCGCTTGTTCTTCTGGCGATGGGAGTCTTTTATTCGTGGGTGTATGTGCGCAGTTCGTGCATTCGCCACCAGGCATCGGACCTTGTCAAGCCGAATTCCATTGAGCCTGCACCTACAAGCGCCTGAGCCATTCTCGATTGGGCGGATCGTCCGGCCATGCGCGATACACTGATCGCCTATGACGCACGAAACGCGGACGCGCAGGAAGCTGCCATTTGACGCTGACGAGGCATTGGCTCATCTGAAAAAGAACGATCCGAAGCTGGGCGCGCTGATGGAGCGTGTCGGCGAGTTTAACCTGCGGCTGGATGCGTCGCCGTCGCCGTTTGAGTCGCTGCTGGAATCGATTCTGTATCAGCAATTGCATGGCAAGGCGGCAGCCACCATTCATCGTCGGGTACGCGAGTTTTTCGGCGGAGATCCGACTCCGCAACAAATGCTTGACGTGTCGGATGAACCGCTGCGGGCGGCGGGCGTCTCAGGAAACAAAATCAAGGCGATGCGCGACCTGGCGGCGAAGACCCTGGATGGAACGGTGCCGTCGCATGCGGCGATTCTAAAGATGCCAGACGCGGATATTGTGGAGCGGCTCACCGAGGTACGCGGCATTGGTTCGTGGACGGTGGAGATGCTGTTGATTTTCCGGTTGGGCAGGCCGGACGTGCTGCCGGTGACAGACTATGGTGTCCGCAAGGGCTATGCGCTGACGTTTCTGAAATTGCCGAAGACGAGGCCTGTGGAGGCCGCGGATTTGCCCAAGCCGGACGTGCTGTTTCGGCGCGGGCGGAAATGGGCGCCTTTCCGCTCAGTGGCGAGCTGGTATCTGTGGCGTGCGTGCGATCTGGCCAAGACGACGAAGCCCGCGGGGCGGGCCTAAAGGCTGCTACTGACTTTCCCACGGTCGGCGTCACCGGCGAAAGTGAATAGCAGGCTCTAAAATAGGCATTTGAGCTTGTCCCTCTTTTATGGCGAATGCGATGCCCCGCGCATTTGCAGACCGGCACAATTCTCGAAAAGATCGTTTCTGACTGGACTTCTTCATGGCCCCGAGTAAGCGTTTTGTCTGCATTCATGGACATTTTTATCAGCCGCCGCGCGAGAACCCCTGGCTCGAGGCGATCGAGCTACAAGACTCGGCGTATCCCTACCACGACTGGAACGAGCGCATTACGGCGGAGTGCTACGCGNNCAGCCGCCGCGCGAGAATCCGTGGCTGGAAACGGTGGAGACGCAAGACTCGGCGGCCCCATATCACGACTGGAACGAGCGCATCTGCGCGGAGTGTTATGCGACTAACGGTGCGGCGCGGATCCAGAACGAAAAAAACCAGATCACGCGGATTTTGAATAACTACGCGCGCATCAGCTTTAATTTTGGGCCGACGCTGCTGAGCTGGCTGAGGGACAATGCGCCGCGGACGCACAGGATGATTGTGGACGGCGAGAGGCGCAGCCGGCGGAGCTACAAGGGACACAGCTCGGCGATGGCGCAGGTTTACAACCACATCATTATGCCGCTGGCGAACCGGCGCGATCGGATTACGCAGATCCGGTGGGGCATTGCGGATTATCAATATCACTACGGCGCTCAGCCGGACGGAATGTGGTTGGCGGAAACCGCCGCGGATACCGAGACTCTGGAGCTGCTTGCCGAACACGGGATCCGCTTCACGCTGCTTGCGCCGCATCAGTGCAAGAGGATTCGGTCGCTGAAACCGAGCGTCGCTGCAGCGAGTACAACTACGGCGAGTGCGAGCGGGACAGGTTCAAGCACGGAAGCACCATGGACAGACACGGCGCATGCGACGGTGGACACGACGCGGCCATATCTGATGCGGTTTCCCTCAGGCAAAGCGCTTGGAGTGTTTTTTTACGATGGACCGACTTCGCGCGCGATTGCCTTTGAAGGGCTGCTGGATTCCGGCGAGAATTTTGCGGCTCGATTGAAGGCGGGTTTCAAAGAAGGAACGCAGCCCCAGCTGGTGCACGTGGCCACGGATGGGGAATCGTATGGGCACCATCACAAACATGGCGAGATGGCGCTGGCTTATGCGGTACGGCTGCTGGAGCAGGACAAGACTGTCAAGCTGACGAACTATGGAAATTATCTGGCGCAGTTTCCGCCGGAGTATGAATGCGAGATTGTCGACGACACGTCGTGGAGTTGCGCGCATGGAGTGGAGCGCTGGCGCTCGAATTGCGGTTGCAGCAGCGGGAGGCCGGGATGGAACCAGGAATGGCGGGGACCGTTGCGCCAGGCGCTGGATGAGCTGCGGGACGCGATTACTCCGCTGACGGAGGAAGAGGGTGCGAAGCTCTTTAAGGATGTTTGGGCAGCGCGCGACGGTTATATCCAGGTGATTCTGTATCGCACCGACGAATCGGCAGATCTGTTTTTTATGGAGCATCAGAACCACGGATTGACCGCCGACGAGCGAGTGCGGGCTCTCGAATTGATGGAGATGCAGCGGCATGCGCAGTTGATGTACACGAGCTGCGGATGGTTCTTCGACGACATCTCCGGAATCGAGACGGTGCAGGTGATCGCGTACGCGGCCCGCGTGCTGCAGCTGGCGAAGGTGGTGTTTGGTGCCCAGGCGGCGGGGCTCGAAGCGGCGTTTTTAACACGCCTCGCGGAAGCGAAGTCGAATATTGCCACCGAAGGCGATGGGGCACGCATTTTCAACGAGAAAATTCGGCCGATGGAACTGGGCCTGGAGCAGGTGGCGGCGCACTACGCGATCAGCAGCATTTTTTCTTCGTTTGGAGAAGAGACGGAGCTGTTCTGTTATCGCGTGCGGCGCATCTCGTATGACGTTTACACCTCAGGGCGCGGCAGGCTGGCGTTGGGACGGGTGCACATTGCAAGCGCCATTACGGGCGAGC
>PLKY01000169.1:0-973 GCA_003140785.1 Acidobacteriaceae bacterium
TCCGATGTAGGCTAGCGGTCAACCGTCCGAAGCTAGCGAACTTTCCGCGCAGCCGTTACAGACAGGGGAGCCGAAATGCTGAACAATTCCGTTGTCACTGTTGTCCTGAGGTGAATGACCCATGAAACTTCTCGTCTCGCTACTCCTGCTCTCCGTTGCGATTGCGCAGTCTGCTGACAGTCCAAGAACTGTGACATTCAACCGCGCGGACACCGATCACTGCGAGGTAATCCTGGTCAGCGGTAAGCCGATGCTCGCGACCACCTACGAAGGGACAACTGTGGCGATCACCATGCCGCAGAACCGGGAAAACGGCGAATTCTCATTCTTCATAGCGGTCGCCCAAGTCGGACCTGGCGAAGCGGAAGTCAATCCCAAAGCGATCTCCGCTCTTTACCCCGACCCTGCCCACACCCGTTTTCGCTGGTTCGATAAAGCACATGATCTGGATACGCAGGCCAGCATGCGCGCCGAGGGCCTAGGTCAGCCCGGAGGTGCTCCTGCCGAGGGCCCTATGCCCGAAAGCAACAGCGCGTCACCACCGCCCACTCATCCCGAAGCAATGGGCCCAATTGACCCGCATGCCGGCACAAGATCTGAGGAAGAGGCTCGTCTGCTTCAATTGCGGAAGCAGGGCGGAAAAGGTTCCTCCTTGCCGCAGATCGATCCGGCGCATCCGCCGGTCTTTCTCCGGATCACTACCCTGCAACAGGGCGCGAAAGCATCGGGGTACGTGTTCCTCCGCAAGCCAAAGGGCTCCAAAGTTGAGGTAACCCCCAGCGCCACGCTGGAAGAAATCGACATCCCCATCAACGGGGTCATCTTCCGCTTTTGACCAGAGTTGGATTTCAAAGAGTTTTCGACCGTGGAGTCGCCGAGTGATAGCGAATCGAATGCGTTCTGTTGGTGGCCAATCCGTAGAGCAACCGATTTTGGAGCTACTTCCGGTTGGACGGTTAGAACGAAGCCGCAG
>PLKY01000169.1:986-14842 GCA_003140785.1 Acidobacteriaceae bacterium
TTCCGATGTAGGCTAGCGGTAAACCAACCGAGACCGAAAAATGAGCTCGCCTGAAGCAGGTGGCTGCGAGCCCTCGAAGCGTGCTGGCCGCCGCGGACTAGGATTTGCTTATGAAACGCAAAGTTCCGAGTCGCCGCGCAGTGACCAGGTTGGCGGCGATCACGGCATTGCCCGGCCTGCTGTGCGTTATTTATCTGCTGGCTATTCGACCTGCTGCACTGCGCTGGGGTGCGACGGCAGAGGAAGCGAGGAGCTCCATGCCGGGAGACGACCTCGTTTCGTCACCCTCATTCTGTGCGACCCGAGCGATCACGATTCACGGCAAGCCCCAAGATATATGGCCGTGGTTGGTGCAAGTAGGTTATGGGCGCGCAGGGTTCTATGGGTACGACCTGATCGAGAACCTCGGCAGCAACTCGGGAATTCGCAGCGCTGAATCAATCCGGCCCGAGTTGCAGCATCCCAAGACAGGTGATGTGCTTCCCATCAGCGCAGTTGCTTCCCTGATCTTTGATTCGATCCAACCGAATCGCTATCTGGTTTGGAGAGGAACTGCCACGCCTCCTGACGGCAGCTTTACGTGGGCGCTTTATCCGATTGACGAGAACCATACGCGTCTGATCAGTCGCATTCGGCTTCGCTACCATTGGAGAGATCGGAGACTTGTACTCGATCTTTTTACGGAGTTTGCAGACCATGTCGCGGTACCCAGGATACTGCTCGGACTCAAAGGACGTGTTGAAGGACGTCCCCCGCAGTCCCTTGAACTGGAGGCTGTCGAGATTGCCGTTTGGTTTCTTGCGTTGGCGGAGTTCGTCGCAGCAGCCATACTGGTATTCCGTTGGCACCGATGGTGGCGAGCGTGGCTTCTGGGGCTGGGAGCGGCGCTATTGTTGATCTTCATCCTCTATGGAAGGGCGTCGGTGTGGATTGGCGCAGCATTCGTAGGTGCCATCTTCGCAATCGGGGTTCGATTGTCTCGGGTTGACTCGGAGTAGTCATCGAAGGCTGAATCGGCGATCAATTCAGTACGGGTGTACCGATGTTTCTCTTTCTGAAGTGTGCGGTTTCCGATTTCAATTACCTGCTCCGGGCGGATCGTGGACCACCCGGCAATTACTTTTTCGGCAACACCACTGATCGCCTGGTGCTCAAGTAGTTATTTTCACATCGGCGGTGATCCGACATGAATCGAGTACGATGGTCAATTCCGCTCAGACCTCAAGAGGTCACGGGGCTACAAACCTGATAGCCCTCAAAACTGCCACCTTAGCTATAACGTGTCAACGTGCATGAGGCAGAGGAAAATGATATGCCACAGTTCGGGTCTCCTTTTTCAGAGTTGGCGAATGCAAGGAAGCTCACGGACGAAGAACTCGTCAGAGCGATTCGGTTCATGGTAGCGGCAGAATACGAAGCGACTCAGATGTATATGCAGCTTGCCGAGTCAACCGACAACCAGCTTGCCGTGGCTGTTCTCAAGGATATAGCGGACGAGGAACTTGTGCACGCTGGGGAGTTCCTGAGGCTGTTGTATGAGCTTGCTCCCGCTGAGAAGGCGCTCTACGCCAAGGGGGCTGGAGAAGTGGAAGAAATCTCGGAAAAACAACTTCAATAGACGACGTCTGTAGCGCAGCAAGAGGTTCCTCGCGGAAGTGCCGGCTGCGCTCAGAATGACAGCTGCGGGTGCTAGTAGGCGCGGAGGTCTTGAATCGCTTTTAGGATCGTGGCGGGTTGCGGCAAGATGGCGTCTTCGAGCAACGGCTGGTAGGCCACGAAGGTGTCCATTGCGCCGATGCGGCGGACCGGCGCGTCGAGGTCATCGAAGAGCTCATCGGCGATGCGGGCGGCGATCTCCGCACCATAGCCCCAGCTGAGCATGTCTTCATGAGCGATGATGACGCGGCTCGTCTTCCGCACCGATGTGGCGATGGCTTCCCAGTCATAGGGGTTGAGCGTGCGCAGATCGAGAATCTCCACATCGATGCCGAATTCGCGCTGCGCTTTTTCGGCGGCCTGTAACGCACGGGGCACGATTGCGCCGTAGGTCACGAGGGTGATGTGGCTGCCGGGCCGAACGATTTTGGCTTTGCCGAAAGGAATCGCATAATCCGGGCCGGGATAGGGTGCGCGGCCATAGGATTCGCGGTACAGGCGCTTGTGTTCAAAGAAGAGAACGGGGTCGTCGCAGCGGATGGCGGTGCGCAGAAGCCCGTTGGCGTCGAGCGCATTGGAGGGGAAGACGACGCGGAGCCCTGGAGTGTGGGTAAACAGGCTTTCGCCGGACTGCGAGTGATAGATGGCGCCTCCGGTGAGATAGCCACCGATGGGCACACGAATCACCGCTGGTGCGGCCCACTCGCCATTGGAGCGCCACCGCATGAGTGCGAGCTCATTGCGAATCTGGTGCATTGCGGGCCAGATGTAATCGAAGAACTGAATCTCGACGACGGGCTTCATACCGCGTGTGGCAAAGCCTACGGCGCGGCCTACGATATTTGCTTCGGCCAAGGGTGAGTTGAAAACGCGGTCCGAACCGAAGGCTGTTTGCAAACCGGCAGTGAGCTTGAAGACTCCGCCTTTGCCCTTCACTTCAGAGAGCGCACCTTCGCGGCTGGCGTCGGCCACATCTTCGCCGAAGACGACGATACGCGGATCGCGGCGCATTTCGTCGTGAAGGCAGGCGTTGATGAGGTCGGCCATGGTGCGCGGCGCGCTGCCCTTGGCGCTCGCGGATTTGCCGGACTGCACTGCGCCTTTTGCGGGTTCGGTGGCGATTGCGGCGCTGGTGGGATCCAGGTCCTCTGAGTAGACGTGGCGCGAAATGCTGGAGATGGGCGGCAGCGGCGCTGTGAGAGCGCGATCCGCAGCTTCGCTGACTTCGCGATCGATCTGCTGCTCAAGCGCGTTGATCTCGTCGGCGCTTAGGATTCCTTCGCGAAGAAGACGCATCTGCATCTTAGCGATTGGATCGCGCATGGCGTCGGCTTCGCGCTCCGCTGCAGAACGGTACAGCTTGTCATCGTCCGAGAGCGAGTGGGAATACGGGCGAACGCAATGTCCGTGGACAAACGCAGGCCCGCGACCGGCGCGGCAATGGGCTGCGGCGGCTTGAAACGCGCGCAGGCAAACTTCGGCGTCGGTGCCGTCGATCTCGGCGAAGTGGAAATTCGGAAAATTCGCGACTAGCGTGGAGATGTTTCCGCCTGGCGTATTGACCTCGACGGGCGTGCTGATCGCGTAGCCGTTGTTTTCAATGCAGAAGATGACGGGAAGCTTGTTGTTGGAGGCGGTATTCAGCGCCTCCCAGAATTCGCCCTGCGATGTGGAACCTTCTCCCAGGCAAGTCAGTGCCACTTCGTCGTCATGGAATTCAACGTCGCGAAAAGCGCGGTAATCACACCCCAGCGACGAAGACCTGTCGCCGGGGGCCCCGTGGTAGTCACCTTCGGCTTTCGCCACCGCTTCGGGATGCCGGCTGAAGTAACGGCCTGCCTCGGCGCAGCCCACGGCGTGAAGAACCTGCGTGGTGGTGGAAGACGAAGTGCTGACGATGTGCAGAGGGCGGCTGCTCCAGTGCGCGGGCATTTGGCGCCCGCCGCTGGCCGGATCGGTCTCCGCACCGACGGCCTGCAAAAACATCTCTTCGGGGGTTACGCCCAGCGCGAGGCACAGCGCGCGATCACGGTAGTAGGGGAAGAACCAGTCGTAGCCAGGGCGGAGGGCTAACGCGGCGCCGACCTGCAATGCCTCGTGACCTGCGCCGGAGACCTGAAAGTAGATTTTCTGCTGGCGCTNNTCGTCGACGCGGCGGGACAGAAACATCAACCGATAGATTTCGATGAGCTGCTGCGGAGTTAGGCGGCCGGAATCGGGATCCATTCCCGGCACGCGAGCTGTGGAAACCGCAAGTCCCATTCCCTACTCCCCGAAAACGCTGCGAATTCTATCAATCTCGATTGTAGCAACCACTTTGGTTCAGGTTCGAGAGGCTGCTGCGCTGCCGGTGAAAATGATTGCGCCGGCGCGAGTTCAGCGGCCCTGTTGAGGAACGGGCTCCTGAAATAGCGGTTCGCCCACGAAGGAGATGCTCATTTTCTGCTTCACGTTTCGAGCCAGTTTCTCAATATCTGCAATTTTGCGCAATTGCACCTGAGTAAGCACATCCTGGTTACTAGTTTCTATCTCAGAATTCAAATCCTGGGCCAGCTTCAGAAGCTTTTCGGTATCGGAGACGAGGGACTTCTGCCGATCCACGTTGAGTGCCCGCATTTGCCTCGCGGCCAACAAGGGATCGTTAGCGCCAAAGCCGTCGAATGGGTTGCGCGATTGCTGGTTCATCGGGTTAGGAATTGGCTGCTGGCCGGCCGGCTCCGCAGTCGAGGCGAAAAGGGCCAGGAACAGGAGCATCAGAAACGATCCGCGCAGGAGTTTCTTCGACTGCCCGGCCCGCTGCCAAATTCGCGTTGCCATTTCGTCTCGCATGCTCTGCTAGTTCCCAGCAATAGAGTAGACGCTGTGCGTGAGCCAAAGTTTGACGCCGATCGACCAGGCGTAAAATGGGCGGATTGACGCGACGACCGGAGAGGCGCTGTCTCATATCGCGACAGCGCCGGATGGGATAAAGAACGTTCAAGCGACTGCGGAATCCCTCTCCAAAGCACGTGCAAGCGCGGTTCGCAGATAAGAAGTGGTGGCGGGATTTAGCTCCCGCTTACGGAAAGGGTCATTTTTGCTTGCACATCATGCGCGAGCAATTCGATCGCTTCCGCTTCGCGAAGCAAACGGTCCGGCAGGGGATTGTCGCCGATCTTGCCCATCTGTGCCTTCAGGTCCCTGGTGAGAATCAGGAGCTTCGTGGCGTCGTCGTTGATCTGGTGCTGCCGCAGCGCATTCGCCGCATCGAAGTTCTGGCGCTTCCTTTGAGCCGAGTTCATCTTCATCTGGTCATTGATATCCGGAAGATGATTGGCTTGCGGAAGGAGAATGGGATGGGGTGGGGCTTGATTCGTGTTTTGGCCGGTGACGACAAGACTCGGCGCGCACAGCAGGAACAGCGCACCGCCGAGAAAGCATCGCATGGAAAGGCGGAATGGCGCGCTTGAGCGTCGCATCCCGCGTGCCGCCGAGAATTCAACTGAAATTGGTTGGCCCGTGTGCATGGCAGACCTCCTGCCCAATCTGTGTTTCTGGGATGAAGAACGAAATGCCCTAAGAGGCGATTCCATGTCTCCTGAGTATCTAACTGCCTCCGATCGTCAGCTTCATCTTTTCCTTCACGTCGTGGGCCAGCTTTTCAATCTCGTCGGCCTTGCGGATCACATTGAGCGAGAGCATATCCTTGTTGGTCTTGTCGACTTCCGCCTTCAGAGCCATGGCCAGGGTGAGAAGTTTTGTGCTGTCGTCGGAGAGTTGTTTTTTGCGCTCCGCGTTTGCGGCATCAAAGTTTTGTTGCTTCGCCTGCTGTTCGCGCATCTTCATCCGGTCGTTGACATCGGGCAAAGGGTTCGCTTCTGGAATAAGGTAGGGCCTGTCGGGGTTCCCTTGCTGTCCCGGCTCGGCGGCGCCCGTGAGAAGCGCGATTGCTGCCAGGGAAAGCAGTCCGGCTCCGGTTAGAAGTCTGGAACGATGGAGAAGGGGCCGGCCGCGGTCTTGTTCGCGCGATTGGTCTTGAGGTTGACTGAGCAGCATATGGACCTCCCAAGTATTCAGTTGGATGTCAAATCGAACCGCTGCGGGAAGCGTCGCTTCGACAGGGATGGAGCCTGCGGCCCGTCTGCGGACAGTATAGATAGAAAGAGGAGACTGGTATGTATGCATTTTTGATCGCATCGAGGTCGGGCTGGCTCGCCGAAGACAGGTTCATGGGCAAGGTGCTGGATGAATGGGCGATCGATACCCAGGAATTCGTCCGCACCAAGCTTCCCCACTTGTTCATCGTTGTAATTATCGCCTTTGTTCTCAGTCGCTTACTGAGCATAGTCGCGGCGCGAACGATCCGAATCGCCGAGGTACATGCGGCCGGTCGAGGCCGGGTGGCGCAGGTGAAAACGCTGGCGGGGGTCATCCGTACGACCGGCTTCGCGATCATTGGCGTGATTGTGAGCCTGCAGTTTCTTTATGCCGTGGATGTGAACCTCGCGCCGCTGCTTGCCTCGGCGGGCATCGCCGGCGTAGCCATCGGCCTGGCCGCGCAAAACCTTGTGAAGGATATGCTGAACGGCACGCTGATCCTGATCGAGGACCAGTTCAACGTGGGCGACGTGGTGACGCTGGCCGGACTGACCGGGACGGTGGAGCTGATGACCCTGCGCAAAACGACGGTGCGCGGCGGCGATGGGACGTTGTATGTGATTCCGAATTCGCAGATCACGACGGTCGCCAACCAGAGCGTGGACTATTCGATAGCAACAATCAATGTGAGCGTCGACTTCTCCGCGAATCCCGACAAGGTGCTGGAATTGTTGACAAGCATTGCGACCGATATTCGCACCAGCAAGGAGTTTCGCGATCTGTTTGTCGCGGACCCGCAGATTCTCGGTGTCGATTCGATGAAGGGGTCGCAGCTCATCTTTCCGGTGATCTTCAAGACGAAAGCCACGCAGCAATATGCTCCGATGCGGGAGTTTCAGCGGCGCGTGCGCATCGCTCTCGAAGAGAATCACATGCTGCCGGGAGATCCAAATCGGGTGTTCAATTCATTTATGGACCAGGTCGCGGGACCGCATGGCGCCGCTGCGATCAGAACCGCGGAACACGAGGCTCCGCCGGCGCGCGACCCAACGACGATCAAGCCGCAAGAGACGAATCCGTTCAGCGGTGAATCGAGCTGAGAGCGAAGTTCAGTTGCTCCCGGTCAGCGCGTCGAGTAACGTGTCAGCATCCGTGATCGGTGGCATGCAGGTGCGTCCACGGCAGACCATCGCCCATGCTTTCGCACCGACTGGCACCGGCACCTGCAGAAGTGTCTCGGCCAAGGCATCGGGAAGATTTCCTGCAACGAGATGCGTGGGCGCAAGATGGACTACGGTCTTGTTCACAGCGAAGCCTGAGACAGCAGTCGCTTCAAGGCGGTCCGCTTCTTCGCCTGCTCCGACCACGACTACCTGGATCGGATCGAGAAGTAGCCGCTCGAGAGCAAGCCCGTAGCTGCCGGCATAGAGGCCGAAGTGTTCGACGATGCCCGCGAACGAACCGAGCGTGTCTTCGGCAATTTCGCGGTATGCGGTGCGGCCCGAAAGAGCTTCGAGCCGGAGCAGCGCGGCGGCCACCGTAGGATTGCCCGCAGGCGTGGGCGAATCTTGCAGAGGCTTACGCCGTGCGCTTAATGCGCCGAGCGGCGTGATTCCCTTCTCCGGCGCAGCGGCGTCATAGAACGCGCCGGCTGTGTGGTCGTAGAAACGGGCGATCATGGCGTCGGCCAGCTTGACAGCAGCGTGATAAAACTTCATTTCTCCGCCGGCAAGCCACCCGTCAATGCAGGCGTGCACGGTGAAGGCGTAATCGTCGAGCGTGCCCGGTACGCGATCGGTCAAGGCGGCGCCTTCGGGATAGGCAATGACATGGTAGAGCGAAGCATCGCCGTCCCAGGCTTGCGCGAGCAGGCGTGACAATGTCAGCAGTGCGAATTCGCGGGCGCCTTCGATGCGGAGCACGCGCGTCGCTTCGAGATACGCAGTGACAGCCATCGCGTTCCAACCGGTGTAGAGCGTCCGGTCAATGAATGGCGTAGGGCGCTGGATGCGCGCGGCGAGCAATTTGCCGCGGGCTGACCCGATCACAGATTGCAATTCCCCGGTGGGCTTGCGCGTTTCTGCGGCAACCTCATCGAGTGAGTATTTGCGGTAGAGAACATTCCGGGCCGGATTGTGGTGCATGTCGCCCAGCTCGCCGATGTCCCAGTAAAGCGTGGCTACGCTCAGCTCATCGGTGCTCAACACCGCGCGCGCTTCTTCGAGCGTCCACGTGAAGTAGTCACCGTCGTCGTCTAGATTGATGTCGGCGTCCTGAGAGGCATAAAAGCCGCCCCGCGCACGGTCGGTCATCACAGTATCGAGCCAGCCAACAATCTCGCGCGCAGTTTGCCGGAAATCTTCGCGGACAGAACTCTGGAAGCCGTGCACGTAGTTGCGGAGCAGCTCCGTGTTGTCGTAGAGCATCTTTTCAAAGTGAGGCACGACCCAGCGCTCGTCGGTGCTGTATCGGTGGAATCCGCCGGCGATCTGGTCGTAGACTCCGCCCCGCGCCATCTTTTCGAGCGTCACGGTGAAAGCCTCGCGGGCTGCCGTGTTGCCGCGATTCACTGCCAATTGCAGCAGCAGGTCGAGGGCTGCCGGATGGGGAAACTTGGGCTGCGAACCGAAGCCGCCGTTGCGCGGGTCGAACTGGGCGATGGCCGAGTTGGCAAGCTTGTCGACGAGAGCCAGCGACAGTTCGCCGCCGCGTCCGGAGAAGCTCTCATTGTGTTCGATGGCCGACATAACGCTGGCAGCGGATTCGAGCGCCTCCTCGCGGCGATCGTGCCAGACCTGAGACATGGTGAGCAACACGCGGCCGAACCCGGGGCGGCCATAACGGTCGTCGCGCGGGAAGTAAGTTCCACCGAAGTAGGGCCGTCCGTCGGGGGTAAGAAATGCAGTGAGCGGCCAACCGCCCTGCCCTGATATAGCCGAGACGGCAGCCTGGTAGCGAGCGTCTACGTCGGGCCGCTCATCGCGATCGACTTTTACTGCAACATAGTGCTCGTTGATGATGCGCGCTAGCTCCGGGTCTTCGTAGGACTCGCGGTCCATGACGTGGCNNTGACACCACACCGCGCCGATGTCGAGCAGGATCGGCTTGTTGTCCGCCTGTGCTCGGGCGAACGCGATTTCGCCCCACGGATGCCATTGGACCGGCTGATGGCGTGCCGAGCGCAGGTAGGAGGAAGCTGCATGCTCGAGCTGGTTAGCCGCGCCGATTGTGGTGGCATTTTCGTGCATGCGGTGAGGATACATGGACTGTTCCGATCATGCCACCCGAGCCGCAGCTGGAGAGCCCGCCGAGCCATGGAACTATCGCTAGGAGTACGAGATACAACTAAGTTAAATCGGCCTGCATCGAAACAACACGGTACTTTCCGACTTAGAGANNGCAGTTAGCCTGTTCGACGTGTAAATGGTTTGCGCTACAACTTGGGGAATGAAGCAATTCCGCGGGCGGTCGCGCCTGTTGTGATTGGGAGCGCAGTGCGATGGAAGAAAAGAACGCCGGAACCATCGGCTCTGACTTGACCAAGCCCGATGCCCACACATTGCCGCGCATGGCTGACCTGGTCNNCCCGCTCGGGCCGATGAAAGACTGGCCCGACGGACTCAAGAACACCGTCCGTATTCTGGTCACTTCGCGATTTTCGATGTGGATGGCTTTGGGCCCGGAGCTGACCTTCCTTTACAACGACTCCTATGCCAGAACAACGTTGGGCAAAAAACACCCTTGGGCTCTAGGGAAGCCGGCATCCGAGGTGTGGAGCGAGATCTGGAAAGATATCGGGCCGCGCATCCATCGCGTAATGGAAAGCGGCGAGGCCACCTGGGACGAGATGCTGATGCTGATCCTTGAGCGCAGCGGCTTCCAGGAAGAGACGTATCACACATTCTCCTATAGCCCCCTCGACGGCCCAGACGGCAAGATTGTCGGCATGCTCTGCGTGGTCATCGAAGACACGGTGCGCGTGATTGGCGAGCGGCAGCTTGCAGCTCTCAGCACATTGTCGGCCGAGCTGGCAGGCGCCATATCAAAGCAGGACGTATTCACCGCCATTGAACGCGGGCTGGCGCACCAGAAGGACATGCCCTGCACGCTCACGTACCTGCTCAATGAAGAAGGAACCCATCTTCACCTGGTTGCGCGGACCGGGGTGGACGCCGATCATCCTGCCGCCGCGAATACNNATCGATTTGGAAATGGAACCGGCAGCCTGGCCGATTCGCGATGTTCTGAATTCCGATCGCGCCATCATCGTGGAGAATCTCCTCGAGCAATTTCCTGATTTGCCCCCAGGATCCTGGGACAGGCCGCCTTTTCGCGCGAGGCTGGGCCCGATTACGCGACAGGGACAGGAGAAGCCGGCAGGAGTCTTCATTACGGCGCTCAATCCCTATCGGGAATTCGATTCGTTCTACGGAGAGTTCCTGGATCTGGTCGCGGGCCAGATTGCCGCAAGCATCACCAACGCCCAGGCCTACGAAGAGGAACGAAAGCGCGCGGAGAGCCTGGCCGCATTGGATCGGGCGAAGACGACATTCTTCAGCAACGTGAGCCATGAGCTGCGCACGCCGCTCACGCTGATCCTCGGCCCGATCGAGGATGCGCTAACAGCGCGAACCCCGCCATCGCTCGAATCGGTCGAGATGATGCAGCGCAATGCGCAGCGGCTACTCAAACTGGTGAATGGACTGCTCGATTTTGTCCGTATCGAAGTGGGCCGCGCGCACGCGACGTTTGAAGCCACCGATCTTTCTCTGTTGACCGCGAACATAGCCAGCGTTTTTCGTTCTGCGGTAGAGCGCGCCGGGCTCAAGCTCATCGTGGAATGCCCACCGCTTCCAGAGCCTGTCTACGTCGATCGGGAGATGTGGGAGAAGATCGAACTGAACCTGCTCTCGAATGCGCTGAAGTCAACCTTCGAAGGCGAGATTCGCGTCGCCATCACTGCAACCGGCGGCAAGGCACTCGTAAGCGTGTCGGATACGGGCACAGGTATCTCGGATAGCGACCTGGCTCATCTGTTCGAACGCTTTCAGCGAATCGAAGGCGCACGCAGGCGCAGCCACGAAGGGAGCGGCATCGGACTTGCCCTGGTGCGCGAGCTGGTGGAGATGCACGGCGGCGGAATCCAGGTGGAAAGTGCGCTGGGCCACGGAACGACGTTCACCGTTGCGCTTCCACTGGGGCAACAACACCTGCCACAGAATCAGCTTGTCTCAGGGACTCCAAAGCCGGTGGCGGCGCAGGGTTCGGCGATGGCCTTTGTGCAGGAAGCATTGGGATGGCTGCCCCGGCAGGATCAACTCGCGCAGCTCAACGGCGCGGTAGCGCACGAAGCCAGTGGTCTCCCTTCGGCGGCTGTCGATGCGGCGGAGCAAAAACCTGTCATCGTGTTTGCCGATGACAATGCCGATATGCGCGAGTATGTCATCGGTCTGCTCGGATTGCGTTATCGGGTAATTCCGTTGGGAACCGGAAAGCTGGCGCTGGAAGAGGCTACGCGACGACGCCCCGACCTGGTGCTGACGGACGTGATGATGCCGGATATGGACGGATTTGCATTGCTGGAGGCCCTGCGGCAGAGTCCGGCAACGCGGACCGTTCCCGTAATCATGCTTTCGGCGAGGGCCGGCGAGGAAGCAAGCATTGACGGCCTGGAAGCCGGCGCCGACGACTATTTGACCAAACCCTTCTCCGCGCGGGAACTGATTGCACGTGTGGAAGCGCAATTGAAGATGGCGCGGCTACGCCAGGAGGCGCTTGAACAGGAAGCGGCTCTCACGCGCGAGATCAACAAGGCCCGACAGTTTGCGTGGGAGGCGCTGGAGTACATGCCGGAGGCGTTCTGCACATTCGACCGCGAGTTCCACGTCACCTACATGAATCGCGCGGCGATGGCGATTGCAGAACGATCAGGAATGCCCCACCTCGGCGAGAGCATTTGGGAGCTGTATCCGAGCTTGATTGGAACGGTGGTTGAAGCGAATTTCCGCAAGGCGATGGACGAACGGGTCCCCGTCGAATTTGATCAGTATTTTCACGGGGACGGCGCAGAATTCTGGTTCAAATTCCTCATTTACCCACAGCCGGGTGAAGGAATCATTCTGTATCTGCGGGATACAACCAGCACGCAAAGAACGGAGCAGGCGCTGCGCGGCTCAGAACAGCTAGCCACGGCGGGCCGACTGGCGGCGAGCATTGCCCACGAGATCAATAATCCCCTTGAGGCTGTTACGAACCTGCTCTTCCTGGCAAAAATGGATGAAACCGTCGCAGGCAATACGAGAAGCCTGCTCGATGTAGCGGATCGTGAGTTGCAGCGCCTTTCGCACATTGCGGCGCGCAGCCTCAAGTTTTACCGGCAACGCACGGCTCCCACTCCCACGTCGTTGGAAGAACTGATTGAATCGGTACTTTTTTTCAATGAACCGGACCTGAAGTCCAGGAACATCCAGCTCGAACGGCGGCACAGACAAGCACGGCCCGTGCTTTGCTTGCCCGGGGAGATCCAGCAAGTAATGACCAACCTGATCAGCAATGCGCTCGATGCCCTGCCGACAAAGGGCCGCCTCATCGTGGCAGTTCGCCCGGCAACCGACCGCGCCGGACGCGACGGCATTTCTGTCACGGTGGCTGATAGCGGACAGGGGATGAGTAAGGCCACGCTCGACCGTCTCTTTCATCCGTTTGTTACGACGAAGGGAGAGGCCGGGACTGGACTCGGCTTGTGGGTTTCGAAGGGAATCCTGGACAAGCATCAGGCAAAGATCTCGGTACGAAGCAAGGTCGGGACCGGGACTGTCTTCCGGCTGTTTCTGCCGTTGGATACGACCGTGGGTTCGTTCGCGCCGCTCATCAACTAAACGAGCACGAAAATTCCGATAGCCCAGTCGAAGCCAGATTGCCGCGGCGGATTCGGGAGTTCCTCGGGATCTAACCCTTGGCGATTTCTGCTTCGATGGCTGCGACTAACTCGGGCGCGTCGGGAGCTGTGTCCGGCGAGAAACGCTTCACAATTTCGCCGGAGCGGCTGACGAGAAACTTCTCGAAGTTCCAGAGAATCTCCGGTTCAGGATTTGTCTCGATTCCATAACCGTGCAGCTTTTGAGCGAATGGAACTTCGCTGAGGCTGATTGCTTTGGGTTGAGCGGCGATCAAGGTTGCATAGAGCGGGTGTTTGTCCGCACCGACGACATTGATCTTGCTGAACATGGGAAACTTGACGCCGAAGTTTGCGGTGCAGAAAGTCTGGATTTCCGCGTCGGATCCCGGCTCCTGGCTCTTGAAGTTGTTGGCGGGGAATCCGGCGACGACAAGTCCCTGGCCTTTGTATTGCTCGTAGAGACTTTCCAGGCCCTCGTACTGCGGCGTCAGTCCGCACTTTGATGCTACGTTCACCACCAGGAGAACCTTGCCTTTGAATTCGGCGAGGGATGCCTCGTCGCCTGAGATTTTGTGAACCGGAATGTCATAGATGGAAGCGGTCATGAAGTCTCCTTTGTCGGGGGTTGTACGTTGGGAACGGCAAAAGCCGATAAGTCAGGCTAATAACTGCCTGGCTACTTTGATGTATAACTCGACTGCTTCGCGCAGTTCCTTTTTAGCCAGTTTCTCGAAAGGCGTGTGAGCGACGTGGATGGAACCTGGACCAAGCAGCAACGGTTCACCCCAGTTTGAAAGCTGGGGAATGTCGGTGGTGAACTTCGCAATCATGGTGGGCAAGCCATCGATGGCGCGCATGCGGACGAAGGGAATTTCGAGTGTGAAGTCCACTTCGGCCAATCCCGCAGCGGCCTCAAGAATGGCGGTTCGAACTGGAGCCGAATCGCCGACCAGACGAATGAGCACCTGCGCTTCGGCCTTGTCGGCGACAACATTGGGTGCGTGGCCGCCGTGGATCTGCCCGATGTTGAGCGTGCTTGGACCAATGCCTTCAAGCACCGGCAAGGGCAGGACGAGCAGCCTGGCCATCACTTCAATAAGCTTGTGCACAGCGCTTTCGCCGAGCTCGGGATAGGCCGAGTGGCACATTTTGCCGGTCGCCTTGAAGGATGCACGGAGAGCACCCTTGGACGCCAGAGCCAGACGATTGTCGGTGGGCTCGCCAT
>PLKY01000180.1 GCA_003140785.1 Acidobacteriaceae bacterium
AGGTTCGTGTTTACTTGCCGGTAGTCAGCACCGCGCGGAAGCGGGCTTTGCCGCTCATCATGCGGTCGAAGGCCTCGGCTGCGCGTTCCAGGGGATATGTCTCGATCATGGCCTTCACGCCCGACTGCGCGCTGAAGTTGAGCGTGTCTTCGGAGTCCATGCCGGTTCCGGACGCCCAGCCGGCGATGGACCGGTTTCCCATAATCAACGGAATGGCACTTACTTCGAAGGGCTTGTCCGGCACTCCCAGAATGATGACCTTGCCATTGGGGCCGAGCCCGTTGACTGCGGCTGCGAGGGCGTCCGCGCTGGTCAGGGTGGAGAGGATGACGGCGGCGCCGCCGAGTTTTTGCAGTTCGGCTGGGGGGTCCTGCGTGGTGCTGTCGATGTAGATGTGCGCGCCGAGCTGTTTCGCGAGCGGAGCCTTGTCCTGGCCGCGCGCAATGGCCACGGTGTGGTAACCGCTCTTCGCGGCAAACTGCACTCCAAGATGGCCGAGGCCGCCGATGCCGAGGATCGCCACGGTGTCGCCGGGGCGGGCTCCGCTATGGCGGAGGGCATTGAAGGTGGTCACGCCGGCGCACATCAGCGGAGCCGCATCCGCGTCGGCCAGATCGTCGGGAACGAGCGCGAGCGCGTTAGCCGGCGCAGTCACATAGTCCGCGTAGCCGCCGTCAAAGCTGATGCCGGAGATTTGCCCATTCTCGCAAAGGATGAAGTCGCCACGGCGACAGGGCGTGCAGTAGTTGCAATGGCCGCCATGCCAGCCCAGGCCCACGCGCTGGCCTGTCTTGAAGAGCGGGACATCGGCTCCGACTGCATCGACCACACCGGCGACCTCATGCCCTGGAACGCGCGGATAGGCGATGCCGGGAAAGAGGCCAAATTTAGTGATTGAATCGCTATGACACACGCCGCAGGCCTGTACGCGGATGCGGACGTGGCCAGGGCCGGGGTCGGGGAATTGCTTCTGTACGAGCTCGAACGCTCCGCCGGCGGCGGGAATCTGCATGGCACGGCCTGTGACTGTGGACATAGGAAGTTTTCTCCTGTGGGTTGGATGGAAGTGGGGCTTGTGGAAGTCGCAGAAGAATGGTGAATGTTTGGTGAGAGGCGGGGCGTGCTGGCTGTCTCCGGACCGTCTCTTGCGGTCGAGTGCATTCTAATCCAAAGAGCCGTCGCTTGACGCAAGAGCTATTTTAGATATATCGTAAGATATATCTTGATAGATCGGAGAAGAATACATGTTTGAACATTTTCGAGAAACATACAGAGAGCACGGCCACGGGGAGTGCCGTCATCGCGGTCGCCACGGATGGTGGGGCGAGCGGGGAGAACGCTGGGAGGGATTTGAGCGCGGATTCGGCGTGGGTGGGCGCGAGCGGTTTTTCGACAACGGCCATTTGCGTCTTGTGATCCTGCAGCTGATCGCGGACAAGCCCAGCTACGGGTACGAACTTATGAAGGCGATCGAAGAGCGGCTTTCGGGCGGCTACGCGCCGAGCCCGGGCGTGGTTTATCCAACGCTGACGCTGCTGGAAGAGGAGGGATTCGCGACGGTGTCGTCGACAGACGGAAGCAAAAAGATGTATGCGGCGACCGAGCAGGGGAAGGAGTATCTGAAGGCGAATCGGGTGATTCTGAAGGCGATTTTCGGGCGGATGCAGGAGGCCGGCAAGGCCTTTGGACGCGGGCGTTCGCCGCAGTTCAAGCGGGCGATTACGAACTTGTTCAGCGCTTTCGCCCTGAAGATGCGTTCGGAGCAAGGCAATCTGAGCCCGGAGCAGGTGAGCAAGATTGTCGAGGCGATCGACGCGGCGGCACGGGCGATTGATGAGGCTTGAGCGTGACGCCGGCGATGGAGCAGATTGCTTTGCACGAAACTACCAAGAGCCCTGAGGAGCAGCTCGCGCATGAAGCGCGCCAGGAGCAGTTGCTGACGCTGGTTGGCGAATTGCTGCAGACCAACCAGGAGCTGCGATTCAAAGTGGCGGAGTTGGAGCGACGTGCCGACACTGCGGAAGACGCGCTGGATGCTGCGAGCCGGTGGTCCGGGTTCCTGCTGCCGTAGAGAGCGGACCTTATACTGAAAGACGGCATGAGCACGTTTCTTCCTGTTGATGAGCAGCTGGATTTATTGCAAAAGGGCGCGGCGGAGATTATTCGCGTGGCCGATTTGCGTGAGCGCCTTGAAGAGAGCCGCAAGACCGGCCGCCCGCTGCGCGTGAAGGCGGGGTTCGATCCCACCGCTCCCGACTTGCACCTGGGCCATACCGTACTGATGCGCAAGCTGCGGCACTTTCAGCAGCTCGGCCACCAAGTCATTTTCATGATCGGCGATTTTACTTCGCTGATCGGAGACCCGACCGGGCGCAATGTGACGCGGAAGCCGCTGACTCTCGAGCAGATTGAGAAGAACGCGGAGACCTACAAAGAGCAGGTTTTCAAGATTCTCGACGCTGCGGCGACGGAGGTGCGTTACAACTCCGAATGGCTGGGCAAGCTGGGCTACGAACAGACGATCCGGCTGACGTCGCATTTCACCGTTTCACAAATGCTGGAGCGCGACGAATTTCACAAGCGCTTTCAGGCCGAGCAGCCGATCAGCCTGCATGAGCTGCTGTATCCGGTGATGCAAGGGTACGACTCGGTGGCGCTGGAGTGCGATGTGGAGCTTGGCGGGACAGATCAGAAATTCAACCTGATGTGCGGGCGCGAGCTGCAGCGGCACTATGGGCAGAAGCCGCAGATCGTGCTGATGACGCCAATTCTCGAGGGGCTGGATGGCGTGCAGAAGATGTCTAAATCGCTGGGGAATGCGATCGGCATCAACGAGTCGCCGCAGGAGATGTACGGCAAGCTGATGTCCATTTCCGATGAACTGATGTGGAAGTACTGGATGCTGCTGACGGACCTGAAGCAGAGCCAAGTGGATGCGCTCAAGGCTGAGGTGGCCTCGGGCGCACAGCATCCGATGGATGTGAAGAAGCGGCTGGCGCGGACGATTGCTGCGGGGTTCCATGGTGAAGCCGCGGCTGCGAGTGCGGATGAGAACTGGGCGCGGATGTTTCAGCAGAAAGAAGCGGCTGAGGATCTCGAAGATGTTGCAGTTCCCTTTGCAGAAGTAGCGGGATCAGAGGCGAATCAGGTTCGGCTGCCGAAGCTGCTTGTGCATCTTGGACTGGCGGCAAGCGGAACCGAGGCGAATCGCAAGATTGCCGAGAAGGCAGTAAAGCTCGACGGCGAGACTACGACGAACAATCTGTTTCAGCTTGCGGCGCTGCCTGCCCGTATGGTGGTGCGATTGGGCAAGCGAGCAAAGATCGCCAACATCGCGTAGCCGTTACGATTCCGACTCCATGTCAGGTTCGGTTCACAGCAGTATGGCTTGCGGAAGGGTGTAGTAGAGAATGCCCGCCGCAACGAGTAGCCCATAAGGCACGGGAGGGAAATCGGTGGATCGCAGAAGGTTTCTAATTCGTGCGGGAGCAGTGGTCGCGTCATCGGCCATGACACGCTCTGCTTCCGCGGATACTTCGCCGGAGGTTGCCATCGACGTGACGCTCTACGACGATGCAGCCGCGGCGCAAATTCCGCTGACCTATGTGGGCTTGAGTTATGAGCTGGCGCAACTCAGCGATCCAACGTTTTTCTCCACTGCGAATCGCGATCTGGTTAGCAACTTTCGGCTTCTGAGCGCGAACGGCGTGTTGCGGCTGGGCGGCAATACGAGCGAGTTCTGCTGGCTGCGCGTGAATGCGTCCACTCCGGAGCCGAAGCTGCATGTTCCACCGGGAAATCTCGACGCCAACTGGATGCCACATCGCTTGTTTGCGATTCCGCCCGAATCGATTGACGCGCTGGCCGGATTTCTGCGGGCCACTGGATGGCGGCTGATCTATGGGGTGAACTTCGGCAACAGCACTCCGCAACGGGCGGCGGAGGAAGCTGCCTACGTTGCGCAAAAGATCGGCGACAGGCTCGAGTTTTTTCAAATCGGCAACGAGCCCGATCTCTATATCAAGGCGACCAACGGGACGCGCCCACCGGGCTGGAGCTTCGCCGATTATGTGCGCGAGTGGACCGGATTTGCCGAAGCTATCGTCGCACGCGTGCCCAATGCGCGATTTGGAGGACCCGATGTTGCGGCTTCCTCCGTTTGGGTCACCCAATTCGGCGAGCAAGTTCCGGCCTCGATCGCGCCGCGTCTGGTCGCGCTGACCGGGCACTATTATGCCGCGGGCCCGCCGGACGATCCAAAGGTCACAATTGAGCGGCTTCTTGCCGGCAATCCGAAGATAGCCGTTGAAACCAAGGCCATCGTGGCGTCGGCACGGCAGCACGCGCGAATTTATCGGATGACGGAGGGCAACTCCTGCTATCGCGGCGGCAAGCCCGGCATGAGCGACGCCTTCGCTGCGGCGCTGTGGGCAGGCGATTACATGCTGGAGTTGGCCAGCCTCGGATGCGCAGGCGTAAATCTGCACGGTGGACGGAGTGAGTTCCTCACCGCAGGGCTGGGGGGACATACCCCTGGGATGAACGTAGCAAAAACGCCGCAGGCTGTGCCCAGCGGATTCTACAGCCCGATTCAAAGCGAGTCGGGGCGCGAACCGAAAGCGATGCCCGTGTTCTATGGAATGATGTTGGCGAATCAGTTTGCGGGCCATAGGATGCTGCGCGCAGAATGCGACCTGAAAGGCGTGAATTTGACTGCGTACGCTGGCCGGCGGGAGCAATCCGTAAAAGTTGCCGTCTTCAACAAAGATGAGCAAGCCGTCCTGCTCTCGATCCGAAGCGAGCATCTTGTTCGAACCGCAGCTGCCTGGCGCTTGCAATCGCCGAGTCTCGATTCGACCGTGGACGTAACACTGGCCGGCGCGCAGATTCAAGCAGAGGCGCATTGGAGTCCGAGCGCCGAGCTTATTGAAGTGCGGAATGGAGTGACTCACCTGATTGTGCCGGCAGGCAGCGCCGCGCTGCTGTTTCTTGACTAAGAGAATTGCGGCGCCAATCTATGCTTCGAAATCCAGTTCGACGGGATCGATCAGCGGGAGCAGCCACTTGAGCAGCGCCTGGTGCGTGGGGTGGGTTGTGTAGGCATCGGCTGCGGCTTTGTCGGTGAACGTCATGAGGCCTGCAAAAGTGTAGCCCTGCCCATGCGGAGAAAGATTCGGCCCGACGTGCACGTCGATCAGCCCGAGGATGTGGTCGCGGAAGGCCACAATATCGTGCGCGGCGCGGGCCTTGTCGGCCTCTGTGGCCTCGGGCTTCCAGCGAAATCCAAAGATGTGAATGAACATGGGCTCCTCTGTGACAGTGGTCAGTGAACAGTAACGGCAGACTATTTTGCCAACGCGAACGCGCGTCCGGCCTCAAGCAGCTTCGCGACTGCTTCTTTCGATGTGGACTCGGTGTAGATACGCATCAGCGGCTCGGTGCCGCTGGCGCGGAAGAGAATCCACGTCTCGGCAGCGTTGGGTTTTGTTTTGGCTTCGGGGTTGTCGAGATAGAACTTTACGCCGTCTAGGTTTTCCTGGCGTAGAATTGGCATGCCCGCGATAACCGGATCGCCCGGCTTGAGCGCTTTGGCGCGCGCGATGGCTGCGTTCTTCACGTCATCAGGAATGTGCAGATCGATGCGGCCGTACTGGTGTTCGCCATACTCGGCTTGCAGGTCGGCGACGAGTTGTCCCAGTGTCTTGCCTTCCTGTGCCATGACGTTCGCGAGGAGCAAAGCGTTCAGAAGGCCGTCCCGCTCGGGCAGGTGGCGCTGGAAACCGATGCCGCCCGATTCTTCGCCGCCCATCACGATTTCGCGCTCCAGCATGTAATCGCAGACAAACTTGAAACCGATGCCGTGCTCGATGAGTTCACGGCCGTGTTTCTTGCAGATGCGATCGAGCATTTTGGTGGTGTTGAAGGCGCGTGTGACAGCTCCGGGCCAGCCCTTGCGTTTGAGGACCCAGCTGAGCAGGACGGAGAAGATTTTGTGCGGATCGACGAATTCGCCGTGTTCGTCGGTGGCGCCAATGCGATCGGCGTCGCCATCGGTGCAGAGGCCAGCGTGGCACCTGTTCGCGACGACTGCTTCGCCGAGAGCGCGGATGTGTGGCTCGATGGGCTCGGGGTTGATCTTGGGAAAGAGGGGGTTTACATTGCCGCGAATCTGCACGTGGTCGACGCCGATTCGCGTAAAGATGTCGGAGATGATTGTGCCGCCGGCGCCGTACATGGAGTCGATGGCAAATTTCATGCCGGAATGGGAGATGAGATCGAGATCGGCAAAGACCTCGATGGCCTGCAAATACGGAGGCAGAAAATCAATCTCCGTGATTGGCGCGGGCTGCGCGGGGCGCGCCACGGGCTTGCCCAGATACGTTTCGATTGCCGCGATGATCGAGGGCTTACCCGAGCCGCCGTACCATGCCTTGTACTTCACGCCGTTCCACTGCGCGGGGTTGTGCGAGGAAGTGATCATGATGCCGCCGGCAGCGCCGCGCTCCCGCACACCGTAGCTCAGCGCGGGGGTCGGCGTGATGTTGTTGGCGAGGGCGACCGGAATGCCGGTGGCGGCAACGACCTCGGCACAGGCGTGGGCGAATGCTTTCGAGCCGAAGCGCGTGTCAAAGCCGATGCAGAGGCCCTTGGCGGGATTCTCCTCAGCCGAATCGATGCGGGCGTGGACATAGGCCGCGATGGCTTCGGCGGCAGTGCGAACGTTAGCGAAGGTGAAGTCGTCGGCGATGACTCCGCGCCAGCCGTCGGTTCCAAACTTGATTTGTGGATGGGGCATCGTGAGAAGAATCGTTCTCCTTGGAAGAGTCTAACGAATGAGGCCCGGACCTCGATGTCATCGACGATGCGTTAGCGAAGAAATACGGAGGCGACACCAAGACTTGTAGGTCGCTCATTTCGGTCGCCCGAAGCGTTGATTTCACTTCGCAGATTGTTTAGTCGCGCGTCTGCGTGGAGGAACATAGTGAAAGCGGATGAGATAGATTCTGTCACCGCTGCCGTGCTTGGCGATTTTGAGCAGATCCAATACACCAGTGAATCCGGACTCGCGCGCCAACTCAGGCGTAATGTCAGGAAAACCGATTGGTGTAATCGAATCCACCTCGATCTCGCCTTCGTCCATCCGATAACGGCCGCCCACGCTCACATGCAGGCGCTTCCAGATGCGAATGGTGCAGGTGATTTTACCGGAGCGCACACCCTCGCGGAGACGTTTGGCAAAAACCATGGCATCGTTCCACGCCCGAGCTAGATCAATTCGCTGCGGCCGGAGAGGCCGAGTTCTTTCACGATTTTGCCTACATCCTGTGAGTGGTCGCGGTGGGCGATCAGGAGTGCGTCCTCAGTATCCACGACGACAAGGTTCTCGACGCCGACCAGCGCGACAAATTTCTTGGGGCAATAGACGTAGTTGTTCCCTGCCTCGATGGCAAGGTGCCCCTCGGTTTCCGCCACGTTGCCGTCGCCATCGCCGCGCAGGCGCGCTTCCAACTGGTACTCGTAGAGCGAGGCCCAGGAGCCGAGATCGTTCCAGCTGAACTCCGCGGGCAGGCAGTAGAGGCGCGACAGATGTTCGCCCTTTGCCGAGCGTGGCTCCAGCACCGCATAGTCGACGGAGATGTTCTCGCACTTGGCGTAGAGCTTATGAAATACCTGTTCGAAGTCGGGCGTTCCATAGGCTGCCGCGATGGCCTCAAGCAGCGGAGCGGTCTCCGGCAGGTGCTCACGCACGGCATTGGCCAGCGTACGTGCCGTCCACAAAAACATGCCGGAGTTCCAGAAGTAGTTGCCGGCCGAGACAAAATCTTCGGCGCGGTTCAGGTTCGGTTTCTCAGTAAAGCGGCGCACATGCAGGGCGATGTCGTCGCCCGTGTAGTCGCCGGTTTCAATGTAGCCGTAGCCTGTCTCTGGGCGTGTGGGCTCAATGCCCAGCACTACAATGTTTTCTCCGCTTGCCGCCAGCGCAATGCCTTTACTCAGAGCCTTCAAAAAGCGCGGCTCATCGGCGATTACGTGATCGGAAGGAAAAACTCCCAGCACCGCATCGGGATTCTGGCGCTCAATGAGAAACGCAGCCAGGCCGCACGCAGGCGCTGTGTTGCGGGCACAGGGCTCCTGGATGATCTGCTTGACGGGCACACCGGCCAACTGCTCGGCGATCTCCTGGGCCAAGTATTCATTGGTGATGACCCAGGTCTTCTCGGCCTTTACCAGCGGCTTCAGGCGCTCGACCGTCTGCTGAATCATGGAGCGCTCGCCGTCCAGAGCCAACACCTGTTTTGCGTGGGCACGGCGCGACCGCGGCCAGAAGCGAGTACCGCTGCCACCGGCAAGTATCACTGGGCGAAAATCGATCGTGGTCGGCATGGAAGACCCATCCTACTCGACTTGATACAGGTTTGCCCAGCCCTCGCCGGGATTTCCCGGCGTGCCGGTGAGCGCCGTCACCCAACCCGATCAGGGGTTTTCTGTTGTTACTGGTGCGAGCGGTGTGTTTCTGGCCTTCCTATGCGAGTTTGCCCAGGAATTCGCCCATCCGGCGGGTGCCTTCATCGATATTTTCTTTGGTCACCGGATAGGAGATGCGAACATGTTCGCCAGTGCCGAAAGCTTCACCGGGAACGGTCACCACATGCGCTTCGTGGAGCAGCCGCGTGGCCAGCTCGGTTGCGGTGCGAATGCCGCCTTTGCCCAGGAACGCTGAGATGTTGGGATACACATAGAACGCGCCCTCCGGCTTGGTGCAGGTGACGCCGGGGATCTCGGCCAGCTTGGCCAGCATATAGTCGCGCAGGTCGATGAACTCGGCGCGAAACTGGGCGACGCAATCCTGCGGACCGGACACAGCCGCGATCGCGGCCTTCTGCACGAAACTGGTTGCGTTCGAGGTGGACTGCGATTGCAGCTTGCTCAGGTTGGCGACGACTGGCTTCGCGGCGAGCGCGTAACCGGCGCGCCATCCGGTCATGGAGTAGGTCTTGGAGAGCGAACCAAGAATGACGAGATGGTCCTTGGCCCAGGTGAAGGAGCCACCGGAGACGGGCTTGCCGGCATAGTTCAGGTAGACGTAGCACTCGTCCAGAAGCAAATAGATACCGCGTTCGTGCGCGAGGTGGACGATGCGCTCGAGGTCATCGGCGGAGACGACGGAGCCGGCAGGGTTGGAAGGCGAGTTGAGGATAATGGCCTTGGTACGCGGCGTGATGGCTGCTTCAATCGCATCGGCCGTGATGCGGAAGTTTTCGGCTTCGCTTGTCTCGAGGAAGACGACCTTGCCGCCGGCGTATTGAATGATGTCTTTGAAGCTAACCCAATAAGGCACGGGCAGGATGACTTCGTCGCCATGATCGACGAGCACTTGAATCGTGTTGAATAACGCCAGCTTGCCGCCGGTGGTGAAGACGGCTTCATCGATCCCGTAGTCGGAGCCAAAGTCGCAGGCGTGGCGCTCGACGATGGCCTTGCGGACGTCGGGAATGCCGGGAACGACGGTGTAGCGGGTGAAGTTGGCCTCGATGGCGACGATGGCCGCGTCTTTGATGTGGCGCGGCGTGGGGAAATGCGGCTCGCCTGCGCCGAAATCGACTAGGTTGATGCCCTGGGCGCGGAGCTTGGCGGCCTCCGCGGCAACGGCCATGGTGGCGGAAACTTCAATGCGTCCGATCCGATCGGCAAAGGTTTTAACGGCGGCAGCGACAGTCATGATGTCTCTATCTTTACAGATTTTGGGGTTGAGCGAAACCCGTGACGGTTGCTGAAATCAGTTTGCGCCGATTCTCCCACGCAGGCGCTTGAGCACATTAGGCGGGACGAGGCCGGTGACGTCGCCGCCGAAGCCGAAGACTTCCTTGACCATGCGAGAACTGACGAACGAGTAGCGGCCGGCCGGTTGGAGGAAAACCGTCTCGATTTCGGGCGCGAGGCGGCGATTCATGAGGGCCATCTGAAATTCGTGCTCGTAGTCGGAGATGGCGCGGATACCGCGCAACGCCGCGGTTGCGCCGAGCTGGCGGGCAAAGTCCACCATCATGCCATCGAAGGTCGCGACCGAGACGTTGCCGAGGACAGCCGTCGATTCGCGCAGCATTTCCACGCGCTCTTCCAGAGTGAAGAGGGGATTTTTGACCGGGTTGGTGAGGATGCCGACGGTGAGGTGCTCGAAGAGCTTCGCGCCGCGCTGAATCAAGTCGATGTGCCCGTTGGTGGGCGGGTCAAAGGTCCCGGGATAGAGGGCTTTCACGCTCATGGGGTCGGCTCATGGTGATTCTACGGCATTGCTGGCGCTGAGGCGCTTCGGGAGCCTCACACGGGCAGCCGCTCAGCTTATTTGAAGAGCTTGTTCGCTGGTCCGCTCCGCCGCGCGCGATGCCACATAAAGCGACACCACGGTGATGTCGTCGGTCTGGCCGAAGCGCTGCGCTGTTTGGGCGATGTAGCGTGCGGGTTCGTTGCTGACTTGCTGCGTGCGTTCAAAGCCAAACAGCTCGCCCTCCGCATTGGTGGCCTCGACCACGCCATCGGAGAGAAACACCAACCTGTCGCCGCGATTGAGCAGAAATGTGGCTTGCTCGTAGTGCGAGTCGGCAATCACGCCCAGAGGAAGGCCGGGAGGCAGCTCGAGTTCGCGGCCATCGCGATAGGGGCTCAGGTGGCCTGCATTGGCGACGGTCAGCGTGCCGTCGGGATAGATGCGGGCGCAGAGGCAGGTGGCAAAGCAGGGCGCGGCATCGAGCTCCGGCACGGCTCCGGGAGAAGAGACCGCGCCGAGCAGGACATGATTCAAATGATCGAGTACGGTGCCGGGGTCGTGCGAGAGCTCGTTGCGCAACGCGCCGACCAGGGTGCTCGAGTTCATGGCCGCCTGCAGGCCCTTGCCACTCACATCTCCAACGACAATGAGCAGCGAGTCGTCCTTCAGCGGCAGGACCTGGAAGAAGTCGCCACCGACGCCGTTGACTGGCAGATAGGCGCTCTCGAGCATGAAGTTCTTGTTGGAAGGAAGCTGCGTGGGAATGAGCAGCGCCTGTACGCTGCGTGCGGCTGCAATCTCCGCGGTGGAGCGCTGTTCGATTTCACTGATGCGAATAAACCGGAAGAGAATGACCGCAACCAGGCTGGTTAGAAACACCGTGTAGGCAATTGTGCCGGTGCCGAATTCAATGGGGCCAAGATGAAAACGGTGCGAGGCGAATTGCTGCGGCAGCCAGTGTTTGCTGGCCGCGAAATCCAGAATCGTGTCCGCCGAATCGGCGGTTGCTCCAAGAAGAAATGGCAGCAGCATCACACCGGCTTCCTGCTTGCCGCGCCGCCAGGCTCGATAGAGCAATACGCAGACCATGGCGCAGAAAGCAATCTCGGCTGCGACCGAAAGAACTTCATACACCTGCTGGAAGGGCGTCATGGCCACGATGGGCAGCAGAAGCACGGCAACCTGCAGGATGCGCACGGTCCTTCGCTCCTTGGTGGCCGTGAAGCGAAGCACAAATTCGAGAGTGACGGCCATGAAGATGCGGCCCATCCAGGAATCAAACACGCGGTATACGTCAACGGGCATCGCGGCCAGGCCGAATGCCACGTCGGCCGCTCCGCCGGCAGCGACCGAAAGGCATAGAAGCGCGAGCCACAGGTATTCGGCATGATGGCGCTGCCACGTGTAGAGCGCCGCTCCCAGCGGTGCCACGCACAGGAACAGGAACGTGACCACCAGCGCCGCGGTGACGTGCTCATTCCATTGGCGGCCAATTGCCATAGACAACCGGTCGGCAACATCGTCGTCCGTGCCAAGTTCGATCTTGTCGATGAGGCCGCGCCCGATCGTGTACGGGGGACCAGCCCAGCTTCGAATCGCAACGACGGCTGAACCCGTGGCGTCAGTGCCCGAGAGCCGCACGACAAATGGAGGCGACTGATACATCGCTTGGCGCTCCGTCATGCCGCGCGTATGCCCTGCCTCCAAGCCGTTCACGAAGACATCGAGCTGTCCGATCGAATTGCTGGAAACGAGCAATTCCAGCGGCGGATTCGCGGACGCTGATTTGAACTGCGCAAGCTGCTGCGGCCCGAGACGCATGCGATACCAGCCGTAGCCGGTGTAGGAGTCGATCCCCTGCGCGGTGAGCGGCTCGCTGAGGATGACCGTTTGCCATTGGGAGTCGTCGAAGCCGGGCTCGGCCCACTCCAGGTCGTCCCCTTGTTGGAAGCGCCATGGGCCATTGAGGTTGAGAACGGTGCGGATGGAGGAGGGCTCGGTAGGAACTGGAGCTGCGGCGGAGGCTGCGGGTGCGGCTGAAGTGGCGGGCGTGCTTTTGGGCTGGGTTGGCGCGGTCTGCGCCATGCATGCGCAGGCCATCGCAAGGCCGCCGAGGATCAACCGCGGGAACACCAACGATGTCGTTCGCCCGACAATCTTCATGCGTGTTCCAAGTTTAGTGCAGGCGCAATCATTTGCACCGCAATAGAGATACGAACCGCGTTGCGTCAGAGTTCCGGTTGGACGGCGGTCAGTGCGGCGATTGCAGATTTATAGCCTGTCACCTCAAAATACCTTGCCCTCAATGTCGGCAAAGAATTTGATTCCAGGAATCGACAACTTACGCAGCTCGTGATCGTTTGTGACGAATAAATCCACACCCGTTTCCGCTGCCGTGGCAAGGTGAATAGCGTCGGCGGGATTCACCTTTGTCGATGCACGAATCAAGGCGAACCGATCTGCCGTCTCAATGGTGAACGGTAAAACCCTTACCGTGCCGCCCGCGAAGAATCGCTTTATAACATCGACTTCGGATTGCACACCGAGTCGTCTCGGCCCTGCCAGAACTTCTCCGGCGCAGAAGACGCTCGTGCAGAGCGTATCGCCGCGCCGGATCATTTTATCGAGGAGGGCATCGACGGAAGGACCAAAAACCGGATGGGCCTCCAGCAGATAGACAAACAGCCTGGAATCCCAATAGATCAAGCTCACCGCTGGCTCTCCGTTTTTGATTTCCTTTCACGATTGAGTTTTTCCCATGGGTCTGGTCCCCATGCGGCCCGTTCAGCTCGTAAAAAAGCTTCGCCACCGCCAAGTTTTCGGAAAGTGCCCGCAAGAATTCCAAAAAGCGCCTTCAGGCCCGACCCATCTGGCACTGGTTTTGTTTGCGAATTGGGGATTTGGTTTTGCTCGTCTGGCCGGACGATCCGGTACACAAACTCCACTGTGGTGCTCGGCCCTCCAGAGGCCGGTCCTCCACGCTTCTCGATCAATTCCACCCCTGCTTCCTTTTGAAAAGGCTGCGACTTCAGAGTTGAAAAGACCGATGGAGTGCGGCCAGTCCAGCCAAGCTCCTTTTGGAGGTTGCCTACGCGAATGCGAATTGTCTTATCCCCTCTCTCGCGGGCCGGCTGAACATAGGCTTTAATTGCATGGCGCGTTGTTTCTTCCGTTGGCCTCATGGCTGCCCTCCTTTACATACATGACATACATTACTCTCACTACCTTCTACGGTCAAGGAAAAGCGGCTGCAAAAAAGCAGCCGCCTTCTGACTCCTGATCTAGTCGACGACCTAGCCTTTTCGGACGCGGACTGCTTCTTTGGCCTCGGCCGGGCCGGCAGCCGGAATCTCGGGGACCTCGACGGAAACGGCGGCCATGCCAATTCCCATCTTCTTGCGCACTTCAGCATCCATTTTGGCGAAGATATCCTTGTTTTCCTTCAGGAAACCGCGTGTGTTTTCGCGACCTTGTCCGATGCGCTCGCCGGAATAGCTGTACCAGGCACCCGACTTCTCCACGATGTTCTGCGCCACTGCGAGGTCCAATACGTCGCCTTCGCGGCTGATGCCTTCGCCATAGAGGATGTCGAACTCCGCTTCGCGGAACGGCGCGGCCACCTTGTTCTTGACGATCTTGACCTTGGTGCGCGAACCGACGACCGTGTCGCCTTCCTTCACGGCGGCAATGCGGCGGATATCCACACGCACAGACGAATAAAACTTCAGGGCACGGCCACCGGTGGTGGTTTCGGGGTTACCAAACATAACTCCGATTTTTTCGCGAATCTGGTTGATGAAGATCAGCGCCGTGCGCGATTTGGAAACTGTGCCGGTGAGCTTGCGCAGGGCCTGCGACATGAGTCGGGCCTGCAAGCCCATGTGGGAGTCGCCCATCTCTCCGTCGAGCTCGGCCTTGGGAACGAGCGCGGCAACCGAGTCGACCACCAACACGTCGATGGCGCCGGAGCGGACCAGCGCCTCGGTGATTTCCAGAGCCTGCTCGCCCGAGTCGGGCTGCGAAACCAGAAGATTGTCGATATCCACACCGAGTTTGCGCGCGTACGCGGGATCGAGAGCGTGCTCCGCGTCAACAAAAGCCGCCAAACCGCCCAGACGCTGTGCCTCGGCGATGACCTGCAGGGTAATGGTCGTCTTGCCTGAAGACTCGGGCCCGAAGACCTCAGTAACACGACCGCGCGGAAGTCCGCCTACTCCGAGAGCCGCATCGAAGCTAATGGAGCCCGTTGAAATGACGGCGATGGGCAGCAGGGCTTCTTTCGAGCCCAACCGCACAATGGATCCCTTGCCGAACTGCTTTTCAATTTGCGCAAGTGCGATTTCTACTGCTTTTGCACGTTCGTCGACAACGGCCATGGCGATACTCCTCTAAAGATTGCTCGCCTGGCGCGACCTAATTTTTGGCAGAAAAACACGCGGCGGCTTCAATGGATTCGAGGGGATTGTAGCAGGATGAGACAGTGAAAAACAGGAAAACAGCGAAGAAAAGGGGAATAATTCGGGGACGTGTAGCCGCTGTCACACTGAGCGAGCCTGCAACATTCCGGCGCCGCATACAGTCTCAACTATGGGGGGACCTCATGGACTCTTCTTGCCGCTTGAACCGCGCAGCACTTATTGGCCTTTCGGTGATCGTTGGAGTTCTAACCGTCGGGGCGGGGTACGCGCGCGCTGCCGCGCAAAATCCTGTACCGGCCGCACAAACGCAGTCCAGCCCCAGCGCTGGCCCCGCGTCCAACCTGGGCACGCCTGCTGAGCAAGCCGCGGCGAGCGGACGCATATCGATCAATGTCGTTGTCTCCGACAAGCTGGGCCATCCTGTGCCGGGATTGCAGGAAGGCGACTTCACTTTGCTCGATAACAAACAGCCCCAAAAGCCGGTCGGATTTCGCGCTGTCGAAAACAAGGGAAGCCCGGTGCACGTGATCATCGTGGTCGACATGATCAATACAGCATTTGACGTCGTTGCGCGCGAGCGCGAAGAGTTGGGGCAGTTTCTGAAAGAGGATGGCGGCGAACTCGCGAATCCAACCAGCATCGGGGTGTTCGCCGATAGCGGCCTGAAGATGGGGACTGGTTCTACTCGAGACGGCAACGCGCTTCTCGCCGGCTTTAACAAGACCCAATCGGAGTTGCGCATCATTGGCCGGGGCACAGGCTTCTATGGAGCGGCGGATATGCTGCAGATGTCGCTAAGTCAGCTCGGCCAACTTGCCGCGTATGAAGCGACGCAGCCGGGGCGCAAAATGATTCTCGTCATCAGTCCAGGCTGGCCGCTGCTTCCCATGGCGGGAGACGAAGCGGATTTAAAACAGCGGACCTGGGTGTTCAATTCCGTCGTTCAATTCACCAACGGATTGCGCGAGGCGAACATCGCACTCTACTGTCTTGATCCGTTCGACCTGGGCAGAACGAATCCGTTTTACTATCAGGGCTACCTGAAAGGTGTGCCCGCTGCGAAAAACGCCGAATATGCAGATCTCGCACTGCAGGTCCTGGCCGAGCATTCGGGTGGACAGGTGATCATTAACGGAAGAGATATTTCCGGCGCGTTGAACACGGCTGTTCGCGATGCGAGCGCGAGCTACGAGCTTACCTTCGAGGCCGCTCCCGGTGATCGGCCCAATGAGTACCATGCGCTGCAGGTGCAGGTGGACAAGCCGAACGTGAAGGTTCACACCACTTCGGGCTATTACGCGCGAACGCCCGAGCAGATGCAGCTGAATGCGCATTAGCCGAAGTTCGTCACGAAATGGA
>PLKY01000349.1 GCA_003140785.1 Acidobacteriaceae bacterium
AGATGATCTCGAACCAGTCGACGACAGGCTTGCGCGAAAAGATGTGCCGGTAATGCGGAATACGCAGACCGATGCCGATGCCGTGATTCGAGTACGCATTGAAACGATTGCCGGGCATTAGGGACAGTTCTCAGGGATGGGTTCTTAGTTCACAGTGAAGAACGGCGAATGATCGGTGATGAGAAGGGACCGGCTGCGGATGGGTTCTGCTGTGGAGTGAATGCGCCCGCGGCCGGTCCTTGTGGAGTTAGACCAGCTTCGGCATCTTGGAGCCGTCTGTTGCGCAGCCGCCCTTGCCCTTGCAGCTGTTCTTGCCTTTGCAGCCGTTGTCACTCGACTTGCAGCCGCCCTGGCCCTTACAGTCGTTTTTGCCCTTACAGGAGTGCTTGGTGGTGTCCTGGCTGACATAGCGCAGGCCGGCCTTGGCCGTGTTGGCCGAGGTGCCCTTCGCCGTCGTTCCCGGTGTGGCCGCATGAGCCGCAACGGTTCCGCCGATCAGACCGGAGAGAGCTGCGGAGAGCAGCAGAGCATTGAATTGGTTCTTCATTTGGATTGACCTCGCTTGGGGTTTGGGGCGGATTGTCTCCGCCGTTTGCGGCGATGCGGGAAAGAAAGAAGGTCGATCCCGCACTTTCCGTGGCACGCACACAAAGAGTGGCTGCACGGGCGAAAGGTTACAGCGAAAAGGGTGCCAGTGAAAATGAATTTCTTCGCTCCGGGCCCTTTGCTGGATGAACGGGCCTCAGTGGCAATTGGATTGGTCGGAGGATTCCGAGTTGGCCCGAGGGTCACTGTACTTTAAGCTGATTGAGCCTATCACGCAAATTGCGGGCTGGCGATGGGAGGGTTGCAGGTGAATTCAAGCAAATGGAGCGCCATTGGCAGCGCGAGCCTGATCGTCGCCATGGCGCAAAGTCTGTGTACCGCGGTCCTCACTATCAGCGGGATTCGTGTGGCGATTGGATTGTCAGCCTTGGCAGCGGCCAGCGGCATCTACGCGCCGGCGAAGGGTTTTCATCAGGACGCGATTCGCATTCCCATGCTGATTCTGGCAACGGTTGGCGCGATTGTGAATTTGGCGGTGCTGGCTTGGATCCGGCATCTCCGTTCACGGCCCTCGGCACAGTGGCGCAGGCGCGAATTGAGCGCGAAGGAAAAGCGAAGCGAAAAACTGCAGCTGGCGATGGCGATTCTGACCCTGATCCTGGTGGGACTCGAGACGTGGACTAATCCGATGGTGCATCGGACGGGGCCGCAGCTCCGGCCCTGCCTCTCGGCACAATGTTTCGGAGATGCGCGTCCGAGCCGCTTCCCTGACGAGGCATTCTGAAGCAGCGCGCATGCATTTCAGCTGAAGCAGGGCGAGAGTGGAAGAGATGCAGGGATCGTACCGGAAGGTGAAAAATTCTCTCGCATGAAGGGCGAGGCAAAGAATCGGGCCGAAGAAAGTGAAGCGCAGAATCGCCTGTTCACCGGTGGTGAAGTTGAAGAAATTGTTTTGTTTATTAACTATTAACTATGAGCCGCCAAATTGTAATTCTCTGTCGATGCGTTCATGGAGTCGCTGGCTGAAGCCGGCGGGAAGCTCGAAGACGCGGTCGTCGGCCATGAGGATGACGACATTGCGCGTGGAATCCAGAACTGCGGAGCAGCTCTCGCAGGTTTCGAGATGTTTGTCGATCTCGCCGCGCAGAGTTGAGTCCACATCGCCCTCAATGTAAGCGGAGATGTGCTGCCAGACGTGTTTGCAGTCGATCCTCATGCGCGCCCCCACAAGAGGCCTTTGCGTTTGGGTGCAAACGCTTTCAGTCGCGGGGCCAGCTCCCTTTGCAGCATTGCGCGAGCCCGATGCAGCCGGACTTTCACCGCTCCCTCGCTGATGCCGAGGGCGGTTGCTGTCTCGCGGATATCCATTTCTTCGATGTCTCGGAGGAGCACAATGTTACGGTAAATCTCCGGCAATCCCTCAATTGCCTTGCGAAGAAGGGCTCCCAGCTCCTTTTGCTCAAGAGCTGCGGTCGGCACTTCGCGCCAACTTGTGAGTATGGCCGGCGTGTAGTCGCCGGTTTGATCGTCGGTGACTGCATCGAGCGATTCTTCGCGGCGAATTCCCTGCTTGCGCAAGCGGCCGAGCGCTTCGTTTCGCGCGATCGACAGAACCCAGGTTCGGAATTGTGCTTCACCTCGAAAGAGGTGCAGGTTCAGATAAACCTTGATAGCAGTTTCCTGCGCTGCGTCTTCCGCTTCGGCTTCGTTCTTGAGCAACGACAGCAGCAGGAGGTAGATGGATCGCTCGCAAGGGCGAATCAGATTGTGGAAGAGATGGCGCTCTCCGGCAATGACCCGGCGGATACATTCGGCCTCGAGTTCTGGGTTCGCCAGCATATTGATATCGGAGTAACTGGGCCGATCCTGTGAGCCCGAAACTTACTGAACGAATATAGCGTGCGAACCATTCCAGACTGTCATGGAACTTAAAGTATTAGTTGAGGTCTCAGGGTAAGTTTTACGTTCTAAAAACATTCCTTATTCAAAATTGTTCAAATGGGCGGTACAATCTCCGCACGAGGAAACCCCATGGCAGGAGATATTCAGCTCACTTGCAGCGACTGCGGGCAGGACTTTACCTTCACCGCTGCAGATCAGGCGTTCTTTCAGGAACGTGGTTATTCGACACCAAAACGCTGCAAGCCATGCCGAATGGCAAAGAAAAACGACCAGGGGGGTTCCGGCGGCGGTTATCGTTCGGCTCCTGCACAGGGTACGCCTGTGATCTGCTCGGGCTGCGGCCAGCCAACGACTGTTCCTTTTGAGCCGCGGGGCGACCGGCCCGTGTTTTGCCGGGATTGCTACCAGGCGCGAAAAGGGAGCAGTAGTGGAGGAGGAGGAGGCAGCGCCCGCGGACGCGGACGGTACTAAGGCCTCTTCTTTTCGACAAATGAATTCGGATCTGCGTGCAATTGAACAAATTCATGCGGGGTTCGAAGCAGCGTAAAACAGGGCATGCCTGCGATCCAACAACAGCAGGGGCGGTTTTCCGTCCCTGCATTTCTGTGTGCCATGAAGAGTCTCGCTCGGATTGTTCCCGTATTCATTTTGACGGTTGGGTCAATGTTCAGCGCTCGTCCAACGGCCCGGGCCGAGTCAATGGCGCAAGGTTGTACACTTCGCGTCCATGCGGACAATTTGCGCAACGCGAAGGGCGTCGTTGGGGTCTTGCTTTTTTCTTCGCCCGACGGAAGGCCTGAAGACACGTCGAAGTCTTTTCGGCACGAGGCGGTCTCGATCTCAGGTGCCGATCAACAAGCTACAGTCTTGTTCAACGGAATTCCGCCGAACGACTACGGCGTTATGGCGCTCCACGACGAGAACAAAAATATGAAGCTCGACAAGAACATGTTTGGCTGGCCGAAGGAGGGTTTCGGCTTTGCCAACAATCCGCACGCAGGCCTTGGCGCGCCTGGATTTCTACTGGCGTTTTTGCATGTGACCTGCCCGGCTACTGAGACTCAGATTCACATCGTTTACAAGTGAGTTGCGGCACCCAACAGGATTCGAAACCCTCCATAGACACCGTGCACGGGCAGCAGATAAACTGCGTTCACGGTCGTTCCCGCCCAATTCAGAACGAGGATGCAGGGCCTCGATTGATCTATGGCGGCACAAGGGTGCCTATGAATTTGATCGTATTGTCCGCGGGTTTCGTCTTCGGTCTGGCATTGGTGGGTTTCCTTTATCAATGGTTAGGTGCACGTCGCGATCGCTTGCGCTTTACCGGCGACGGGCGATGGGTGGACATCGGCGGCGGCCGGCGGCTTTATCTGATCGAAAAGGGAACAGCCGGCCAGGGCCACACGGTCATTTTTGAATCGGGAATTGCGGCGACCAACCTGAACTGGTTCCTGATTCAGCAGGCCGTTTCGCGGTTTACTGCGACCGCTTCGTATGACCGCGGAGGGCTAGGGTGGAGCAGTCCCTGCCGCAGCGCGCGCACGCCCGCGAACATTGCCTCTGAGTTGCACGCAATGCTCGAGCGGGCAGGGATCAGGCCACCGTACGTGCTCGTGGGGCACTCCTTCGGCGGATTGGTGATGCGCCGTTTTGCGCTTTCGTATCCCGACGAAGTGGCGAGTCTTGTTCTGGTCGATCCGATGCGCTGCGACGAGTGGCCTCCAGCGAATCCGAGCCGGCAGGCCGAGGTCGATCTGGGAAACAGGCTCTCAGGCTATGCGATTCCGATTGCGCGCGTGGGTCTGGCGCGGCTGGCTGTGACTTCCCTGCTCCGCCGCTCGGGCCGTACGTCGCGCGTGCTTGCCGGGGCAGGCGGCCATGGCGCCCGGCATGTGCTGGGCCGCGTGCGTGAGGAGATCGGCAAAATGCCGCGGGAGGTTTGGCCCGTGGTCGCTGCGCATTGGTCCCGGCCCGATTTTTATGCGGGCATGCGCCATCATGTGAAATCCGTCCCCGACTCGGTGCGGGAGATGCAGGATGCCGAGCCCATTCGCTCGATTCCTGTGCTCGTGCTGACGCCGGATAAATCGAAGCCCCTGTCGGACGATTGCCTGCGAAAAATAGGCGAAAACGTGCGGCAGGTCATCGTGCCCCAGAGCGGGCATTGGATCCACCTCGACCAGCCGGATCGGGTGATTGATTCGGTCCGGACCGTCGTCGAGGCTGCTTGCTCCCAACCTCTTGCCGTGACGACTTAAGCCCACGACGGCCTAACTCAGGGCTTCTCGCCGGCCGAGAAAGTCGTCCACGGACCAGCCTTCATGTCGTGCAAAATCGGCTTCTGCCACGCGAACTCGGGATGCGCCGCAAAGAACGGCGCAGCGAGAAAGTCTTCGCCACACGGATGCCCCGCTCTGCCGGTGAAACTCAGCTTCGCCGCCATATCCGAGTCCATCACCTTGCCCGTCACCGCGCCACCAGGATCATAAGGCGCGTCGCCCCAGACCTTCTCACCCACCGGCGACGTATCCTCGTGTCCGCACAGGCTGCGCTTGCCGGCATCGATCTTGCGCTCATAGCTATCGTAGTGATCGGAGAGATACGCCTCCGCCAGCGCGGTGTCGAGCTTGCCGTATTGTTCCTTCACAAACTGCTCGGCGCGGATATGCCGAGCATTCATCGAGCTCTCGGGGTCGTTTGGATTGAATCCACGCGTGTCGTCCCGGATCAGCGCGGGATCTGCGGCGAAATTCGACGAAACAAAGTAGCCGTCCTTCTTTTTCGTCAGGGGTGTATGGTGTAGACCAAGTTCCAGGTAGCCAATCTCGCCTGTCTTGCGATCGCCAATCAGCCACGAGTTCGCATAGCCCCCGTTGTTGCCCTCGCGCATGATTGCGGCATATTCATCGATCGACGTCGCATACTGCATGGCCTTGCGCGAACGCTCGAACTCCGGAACCCCGTTCACATCGAAGCCCTGCATCATCGGCAGCGTGGTCTCCGTAATCATCAGCCCGGCGGAATTTACGCCAAAGTCGTCCTGGCTCGTGATTACCCCCGGCAATCCATCCATGAGGATGCGCTGCCCTTTGGCCGGCACAATATCAAACACCACGGTCCAGCGCTCGCCCTCCGCGTAGGAGGACCAGTTACTGTGCGCGATCACGATCTTTCCATCCCTGGTCGCGGATCCCGTGGCGACGAAGGCGCTACATTTCCCCGGCGCGACCGCAGTTGGGGGATTCGGTTTGCCCTCTGCCTTGTTCACCGTCGGCAAGTAGTAGTTGCTCAATTCAATATCGCCATTCAGCGCCACAATGTCCCAGAGATCGAGCGTCGATCCCTTTGCTTGCAGGCCGTCGACAATTCCCTTCAACTCCGCCTGGTACTCGGGATCGATGTGCGGCCACAAAATCGTCTTTGCCGCTTCGCGAAAGAAACTCCACGGACGCTTATCCTCGTTCGGCGCAGTCACCGTGTAGACATGGACGTTGTCTTCGATCTCGCGAGCCAGCAGATAGCCATGCTGAAAGCCAACCTGCTCCGGTGTGCCTTCGAGATGCACATACGTCCATCCGCCCTCATTGAATTTGTAGGCGCCGTTGAGGCGGGCGTCTGAAGTCTCCCCCGCGGAAGCCATTGAGATGGCCGTGGCTGCACTCCCGGGACCCGCTGCAGAGGCGGGAAACGGCGCGGCAACAATCGCCAACGAGAACAAGCAAACAGAGAAATCGCGAGGAAGTCCAACAAACGTCAAGGTTGCCCTCCGGAATGCCCTGAACATATCACGTCAGGTTGGCTGCGCGGGATGCAACTGCCTTGCCCACAGGGATTAGCGCTTCTTCGCTCCCTTGGGCGCGGGTTTCTTCAAAGTGGGCCTGGCAGCCTTCGTCGTCTTGGCCGCGGGCGCGGCCTTCTTTTTTACCGGCGCTGCCTTGGAGGGGGGCTTAGCCGCCGTTTTAGCTTTCGACTTGGTCACAGCTTTAACAGGTGGTTTGGCCGCAGGCTTGGCGAGCACCTGCTTCGGCGCTGGTTTTGGAGCAGGCACGGCCTTGGCGGTCTTTACTGGAGGCACCGGAGGCGATGGCTTTTTCGCTTGTGGCGCCGGTTGCGGCTTGGCCTTAGCCGCAGGGGTTGCGGGCTTTGCTGCTGGAATGGGACTCGCGGCCACGGGCTTAGCTGCGGGCTTCGATTCTGCTTTTGGCGAAACCTTGTCTGCCTGCGTGGATTTTGGCGCAGCTTGCTTGGCAGCTTCCTTCGCCGGTTTCGCCGCAGGGGTTTGCGTCGCTTTCACCGCCTTCGGAGCGCCAGATCCCTTCTTGCCGCCTCGAGAAGCGGGTTCGTCTTCGGTTTCGTCCTCGGCCTCTTCCTCGTCTTCGTCGGCCTCGACGTCCTCACTGAGTTCTGCTTCCAATTCCAGCTTCGGAATCCCGAGGTCTATCTCTTCTTCGTCTCCGCCGATCTCGTCCAGTTCAGGCTCATCCTCTGGCCCTGCCTCGTCCTCGTCTTCGTCAAAGGAGCGCTCCTTCACCTTTGGCTCGGCGCCCCGCTTGGCCCGCGAACGCTTGATCGTGATCTGCGGTGGCGGCGCAGGCGGAGAATACGGCTCGAGGAAGGCCCGCGTTTCTTCAGGAGTGGTCAAGCGGCCGTCAATCAGCTCGAGGAAAATCTTGTGGACGATTTCGCTGTACGTCGGGAGGTCCGGAGTGATGCGCATCTCCTGCATGAGCGCGTTCGGAATGCGCTGCTTTGCCTCCGGCCAAACTCTCAAGAACTGGTCATAGCGTTCTTTAACGGCTGCCGAAGTCGCAGTAAAACCAAGCCAGAGAACCGCTTCTGGATCATAGCTCGTGAAGAGCTTGAAGCTCGCCGAAGGCGTCAGATTTTGCTTGGCCAGCAACACCTTCGAAAAACCAGCTGCCAAGGCGTCAAGGCTGTTCCATTCCTCCACGAAACCAGGGCGAAGCAATAGCTTCTTCAAAGCCGCTACTTCTTTCGAAGGTAGCTTCGCCGTGAGCAATTGCATCTGCGCCGCAGACATATCCGGATGCACTCCCTGGATCTGCAGTTCAGCCAAGAGATTATGCAGCGCTTTTAGCTTTTCTTCATCGGCTTTGGCTGGCGTCCATGCCGGGAAGAGCACCTTCATCCACCCCTCAGCTTCGAAGGCGGTGAGTATTCTCAATCCGTCGTCTTCGTGTCCGATCTGCTCGAGTTCCTGGCTGCGCGCATGCGCCGAAAGATACTCGATCACTCCCTCTTCCCTTGCGTTTTCAAAGCGGGATTGGGTCCTCGGATCAAGATCCCAGCCAAGCCGCGCGCGATAGCGGGTTGCGCGGATCAGGAGCGCAGGCTCCTCGAGAAAACCGTAGTTGGAGACCAGCCGCAGGGTGCGAGCCTCAATGTCGGCTGCGCCGTTCAAAGGGTCCATCAGTAGGCCGTACGAGCCCTCGTTGAGAGAGATGGCCATCGCGTTGACGGTAAAATCCCGACGGCGTAGGTCTTCCTGTATGGATGCTGCGTGAAAGACGGGCTTGCCGGGCTTGGGATACTCGATGCGGTGCGTGCTGACGAGGTCAACGCGAACGGTGCCTGGAAAGCAAAGATAGAGAGAGTGCGATGCATCGTCCTCCCCCCAAATCTTCCCATCAAGTTTCTCGATTGCTTTCTTTAGCTTGAGAGCATTGCCATGAACTGCCACTTCAAGATCGCGCACAGCGTGCCCGCTGGTCAGATCGCGGACGGCGTCGCCGGTGAGAAAGAGGATGAGGCCGGCTTCGCGAGCGACTTCGCGCAGCTGGTGGAGAGCGTGCTTCTGGTTGGCCGATAGCCTGTTTTCGAGAAGGTAAATAAAGTCGGGCATTCCGTCCTGCTTCTGTCTCCCTCCCCAAACCCACCCAAATGCCTGATGCGGTTACGCTTACAGAGCGCTACGGCAGAGGTTGCAAACCAGTACCTTAACACAAATGACACCTGTTGGCTAGAGAGATCTGCACTGAAACCGCTGCTTTTGGGCTCGCAGCAGGGCCTCGGTCATGCGACAATCCAGTGGGATGGCATCGCATCGTAAACCCGTGATTGTGCGGAAGTTCTCGCGGGACTGGGTGGCGGGTTATGCGGGCGCGACGTTCGCCCCGGATGCGGCATCGCTTGAGATTCTCGACCCATCTGGGAAAGTGGTCTCCTTCGGGTGGGATGCCGTGAAGTGGGTCTGCTACGTACGAGACTTCCCAACTTCCGAACAGGGAAATCCGGAGAGGCTGCTCCAGAAGAGATTCAAAGCCAGACCCCGCGCCGCAGGGCTATGGCTCCGCATGACATTGACCGATGGGGATGAACTGGAGGGGTTGGCGGCCAATGATCGCTCGTTGATCAATGGCGTAGGCCTGCTGTTGACGCCTCCCGACACGCGGTCGAATACGCAGCGGATCTATGTGCCGCGAGGGTCGATTCAGGCCCTGGAGGTGGTGGGTCTGATTGGTGCAGGTCGGGGCAAGCACGAGGCGGCGGCCGGCGGTGTGGCGCAGCCGGAGCTGTTTCCTAGCGAACCTGAGTGAAACTAGACGCGATCAAAACCAAGGCGTTCCCGTTCCGTTACAATCGCTGCGATGAAACTTGGCGAGATTGCAAGCCGATTAAGCGCCGAACTCCACGGCGATCAGGACGTGGAAGTCACTGGCGTGAAAGGGATTGAGGAGGCAGGGCCGACCGAGATCACCTTCGTCGCCAATCGCCGTTACACGGGTCTGGCGCGCACCACGAAGGCCGCAGCCGTGCTGGTTGAGCCGGAGTTTCCTGAGATCGCCGCTGCAACGCTGCGCATCAAGAATCCCTATCACGCATTTTCCCGGGCACTGGGCATGTTCTATCAGGCTCCCGTGTATCCAGAAGGCATCCATCCGACGGCGGTCATTGACCCTTCCGCAGAGATCGGCCCCGGCGCGCACATTGGAGCCTACGTAGTTGTGGGGGCGGGAGTGCGGCTGGGTGCACACGCAACCCTGCTCCCGCACGTGGTTCTCTACACGGGTGTGCAGGCGGGAGATCACTTTTTTGCACATGCCCATGCGGTGGTGCGCGAGGGATGTGTTCTCGGCAATCATGTGACGCTTGAAAATGGGGCGATCGTGGGCGCCGACGGCTTTGGTTTTTCAAAAAACGAGAAGGGCGAATGGGAGAAGATTCCGCAGTCGGGGCCGGTCCGGCTCGGGAACCGGGTGGATGTGCAAGCGAACGCGTGCATCGATCGTGCGACCGTGGGTGCGACTGAGATCGGCGATGGAAGCAAAGTCGATAACCTCGTCCAAGTGGGCCACGGTTCCAAGGTGGGCAACGATACGCTGCTTTGCGCGCAGACCGGATTGGCCGGGTCGTCGGTTGTCGGCAACAATGTGATCTTGGCCGGGCAGACGGGCATTGCGGGTCATTGCACCGTGGGAGACGGAGTGATTCTGACGGCGCAGTCGGCGGTAAGCCACGATGTGCCGGCCGGGAAGATGATCTCCGGTTCGCCAGGGTTCGACAATAGGATCTGGTTGCGTGCTGTCGCTATCTTTCAGCGCTTGCCGGAACTCCTGAAGCGTCTTGACCGTGTGGAAAAAAAACTGGCGGCGCAAGACTCGGCGGAGCAGATAGACGGAGATCGCGCGTGAGAAGACGCGCTGTTGGCCGATCGGCGCTTCTGTCGCTTGGATTCCTCTGCGGATGCCATTCCTATCAAATCGAAACAACTGTTGAGAATCGAACTGGCGCGGCAATCGAACTGCTCGAAGTGGACTACCCGAGCGCGAGTTTTGGCTCCGACAAGCTTGCCGCGGGCGACGATTATCACTACCGCTTTCAAGTACGCGGCGAAGGACCCGTCAAGGTGCAATACAGCGAGAGCGCCAGCCACCGGGTGCGGCAGATGATCGGACCGGAAGTCTCTGAACGCCAGGAAGGCCGGTTAGAGATTGTCCTGTTGCCGGGCGGGAAAGCCGAGTTTCAGCAGCATCTGAGTCCGCCGCCCCGATAATACGCAGCCGCCCGGAGTTATACAGGCTGCGGAAAAACTCGTCCCAAGAGCGGTTTTGAAAGGGCACGAGTTTACTCGTGCCGATAAGTCGATTGGATTGACGCCGGCTTTAGCCGCTGAGGGATGTATTTCACAATTTTTCTCGGAACTTTTGACTTTTTCCGCAGC